>NZ_JARWLA010000036.1:0-72193 GCF_047445805.1 Rhizobium sp. BR 314
CCCGATGCCCCCCCTCGCCCTCCGCATAGGCAACCGAAAGAAGCATGCCGCGCATCAGCGGCGACAGAGCGGCGACATCGACGTCACCCAGCAATTTGATTTCCGGCAGCATGGCGCAGTCCTGGTTCTAACCTGGTGGCATGTCGATGCCGTCAACCATCTACCAGGAGAAGACGAATTGATAGTGAGGAAGCTAAAGCCGAAGGGGTGCGTCTCACCCGCCCCCTCCCTTCCCTTGCAACCCGGCCCAGCCGGTCCGGTCGGGGGCTTGCCACAGTGCAAGTGGACATATCGAGTGTCGCATTTCTAAATGGCTGACGATGCGCCCAAAGGGACATTTCTACTTTGCAAATCGGCGGACATTCCAACTCCTCCGCCACAACGTGTGTAGCGGGGTACATTCTATTTCCAAGTGCGACATGCCAATGATTTCAATGGCTTCACTTTGGAGATTTTGCCATGTCTCGGTGCTATAAGCAATTGACCCTCGCCGATCGGCGCCGCCTTCATCATCTTGTCGAGCGCAAGGTTTCGATCAATGAGATGGCGCGCCAGCTCGGCCGCCACCGCTCGACCGTCTATCGTGAGATCCGTCGCAATACCTTTCGGGATCACGAGCTTCCTGAATACAGCGGCTACTTCTCGACAGTTGCTGATGACATCGCCAAAGAGCGGCGTCGACGCTTGAGAAAGCTCCGTCGCCATCCGCATTTGCGTCGTATGGTGATTGAGAAACTGCAGGCCTATTGGTCACCGGAGCAGATTGCCGGCCGTCTGCTGGCCGACAGCGTCAGCCTGGTTCGCATCTGCGCCGAGACCATCTATCGCTTCATCTACAGCAAGGAAGATTACGGGCTTGGCCTCTATCGATATCTGCCCGAGGCGCGCCGCAAACGCCGCCCGCGTGGATCGAGGAAGCCGCGAAACAGCGTGTTTCCAGCCAGTCACCGAATATCGCAACGGCCTGATTTTATTGACGATCGGACGCAGTTTGGTCACTGGGAGGGCGACCTCCTGATCTTCGAACGCGAACTCGGACATGCCAACCTCACCTCATTGGTCGAGCGCAAGAGCCGCTACACCGTCATGCTCAAGAACGCCAGCCGCCACTCGCGCCCGATCATGGACAGGATCATCGAAACATTCTCTCCTTTGCCGGCCTTCGCACGTCAGAGCTTCACCTTTGATCGCGGCACGGAGTTTGCCGGCTTCAGGGCTTTGGAAGATGGCATCGGTGCGCGCAACTGGTTCTGCGATCCCAGTGCACCCTGGCAGAAAGGTGCGGTCGAAAACGCCAACAAACGCATTCGCCGCTTCATGCCAGGCGACACTGACCTGGCCGAGGTGCCGCAATCGGCCCTGGTTCAACTCGCTCACCATCTGAACGACCTACCGAGAAAATGCCTGGGCTATAAGACACCAACCGAAGTGTTCATGGCACATTTGCAAGAGGGTAGCTGATCCCCTACCCTCAAAACTGGCTATGATGCACTTGGAGGAGATTCTCCAAGGCTATTTAGTAATGCGACAGTTGGTGAAGAAATGAACCTAGAACGGGCCAAGCTGCCTAATCGCGAGCCAAATGCGATGTCAAAACGAGCCAAAGTGTTATGCGCACCTACATCTTGCCGATGCGTATCCTACTTTTCCAAAAATCCGCCGAATCTCCTCAAAATCCATTCGCGCTCCATTCATTACGCTTGCGGCCGAAGCTGTGCACCCGAACAGGCGCTCGTCTCAACAGTCACCTTTCGCACGTCTTGCACGTCAATCATGTCATCGCCGAAGTGCACGGCAAAGATTGGCTCGCGCACGTCTCGATCCGGAGCCTCAAAGATCAGGCTATCGCCCTATTTGCACATCGACCATTGAGAGCCTGGCGATCCAAGAGCTGAGTAATGCAGTCGCGCCATCAATGAATCCGGTGTCAGTTGGCCCTTGCCTACCGAGGATTCGACCTACCATACCGCCCTTGCTCGCTGACAAGATTTCGCATTCGTCGCATTAGTAATGCATTACGCTCCGGAATCGTGGCGCCTCCGCAGATTGGCTAGGTCGTCATAGATGTAGTGCCAAATTTATTCGAGATGATTTGGCGCAACCACGCCGTCGATTAGAGTACACTATGCCTGTCTGTTTGTTCGGTTGAAGACGCCCTCCTGCGGCGAAGAGCGGCCCCAAGCCCTCGGCACAGGATGTTCGACAAATCCCTACACTTTATGCGGTCTTTTAGCGCCCAACAATTTTACTTTACCGTGAATTTGCGTATCGTCGCGCGGTCTTCATTCAAGTTGCGCGGGGACGCATTGGCAAAAAATCTTCTGGAATGGTCAAGCGATCAAGATCTGTGGACACGTGATAGTTTGAGACGTGTCGACGGCTCAAAACCTCGCGCACATTCGACGGCTCGAATTAGGAAGTAACCGATGAATGGAAATCGCGAGGTTCTATCGCCCGAAACCCGTACCCTTCTCAGTTCACTGCATCACGGGGTTGAGCTGGAAACCCACATCGAGGCAATCCTTCAGCACTTCGCGAAGATTCCGCCAGCGTTGATCGCTGCCGTCTCGCTTCAAATCCGTCACGACGCTGACCTCTATGCAGCTCCTGTCGGTTCATTCTGGCTCAGCCCTCCCAAGCCACACGCGGCCTTGAAACTTCTCCAACGAACGCCTGGCCTCGAATTCATTTACATCTTCCATTCAAGCGGCTACGTGCGTGAGGCTTCGCTTAATAAGATAACGGGCGGCCTCCAATCCCCTTTTCTTGTCGCAGCGGTCATGTGGCGAATGAACGATTGGGTTGCACCGGTTCGCGCCGCGGCATTCCGCTGTGCACAGCGCGTGTCCTCACTCACTCAACCCGATACCATCGCTCGCGCTGGATTGGATCTTCTCAAGCGGCAATATGGCTGGGAGCGATGGGGTGAGCTGGAACGATCTATGGTTCATGATCTCTACGCTCGGCCAGACGTCACCGCCGAACTCGCTAGGCTACTGATCCAGCAAACTACAGGGCCGACGCCTTCGACTTTTCGCCACGCGCTGCGCACGCCTTTGTTCGACGCCCACCTGGAAGACATCTCCTCTAAATCAGTGCATCCGATGGTGCGGGCGATTGCGGTCGAGACCCTAATTGATCGGACGGCAAAATGGCGTTCCGGGTTCCGTTTGGAGTGGGTAGACAAACGCTATAATCTTAAGCGGTGGATACCAACTTACAGCCAAAGAGAACTTGTCTGCTCGGCATCACCACGGGAAATCGCCGACCGAGCGATCCTTGATCGATCTCCGTTCGTACGACGCGTCGTGCTGGATTGCATCGGCAGGAACTCGCTGCCGGCAGATGTCGGCCGACAATATGCCCGACAGGTCGAATTCGATAGATCTGGAGCCGTGCGGGAAGCGGCCGCATTTATCCTGCGCCGCTGACGGTGGCGCCACCAACCAGGAGAACCCTGAATGCCTCATGACTTCCTCGTCACCGGTCCCGAAGACGCCAAGATCATGATCGTCCTCGCGCATGGGGCTGGTGGCGCGATGGATACCAAGTGGATGGAAACCGTGTCGGCAACAATTTCTGAGAGAGGCTTGCGGGTCGTCCGGTTCGAGTTCGATTACATGGCGGCACGACGGTCTTCCGGAAAGCGGTCACCACCGCCCCGTGCAGAGGTCCTCAAGCAAGAGTTTGAAGCCGTGATCGAGGAGCTCGGCTCGATAGGGACAGTGGTCGTAGCAGGCAAATCCATGGGCGGCCGCGTGGCGAGCATGATCGCGGATGATCTTCGCGATGCGGGTAAGATTTCCGGGCTGCTATGTCTCGGATATCCATTCCATCCAATTGGAAAGCCCGACAATGTACGGACCGCTCATCTCGCAGAGATGAAGACGCCTGCCTTAATCTGTCAGGGAACTCGGGACCTCTTCGGATCGCGGGACGAAGTTTCCAGCTACGAGCTATCCAACGAGATCGAAATTCTCTGGCTGGAAGACGGAGACCACGACTTTCGGCCGCGAAAAGCCGTGTCGGGCCTCACAGCCGCCGAGCATGTCGCGACAGTTGCCAATTACGTGGCCGAATGGGCGACGAAGCTTGCGATACCCTAAACGATAGGCGGCACATGCGGCCGTACGACCATCACTCGCCTTCTTCGCCCGTCTTTGGAAAGAGATGCGTGATATTGGAACCAGGCGCCTGAACCCTCGCCGCCGTCATCCTTGTGCCCGTGCGGCGCTGTCCAGCAGCTTGTACGACCGAGGCTAGCCCTTCTCGCTGCCTATAGTAATCAGGCTTTTCCGGAAGATTGAGATCGAAATCTACGAGCAGCCGCTCAATAAGATCCATCGCCGTCGCCGCAAGCACCGCGTAGCCCTCCTGGCGCCGCTCGAAAAAGCGGTCGAAGCCTGGGCTGGAGAGATCAAGGCTATCCAGCGCATTGCCGAGGTTCGTTATGCGGTTCGATAGCCATAAAGTCTCATTGAAGAGCTCCTCGCCGAGAAGGCTCAAATCCTGCGCCTGCGGAAGGACCAGTACGGGTTCGGGTGTATGGAAGACGAACTCGCCTTCGTTGGCGGGGTTGAACTCAGGCGTGTCGTGCACGGCAGCGTAAGCGGCGCCGACAAAATCGTCCAGTGCCAGAGCTGTCAACATCGCTGCACCGCGCGCGTCCGCTTTTGGGTTCCGAGCGTGTTCAGCATTTGCCCACCGCAGCGCGCTCGGTATAATCGCGCCGCTGGCAAAACAGCCAGCTCCGATCATCGCCCCGACTAACATGATGCCCTGAGTAGTTTCGAAGAACTGCGTCAATATCTACCTCGTGGAGTTCGATAAGCGAATTGCATCGGTCGCACGCAGGACGGAATCAGTGCCGACTTTCGCAGTGTGCCTAGCATAAGCGCAATTTGGAATGCTTTCACGAAGATGAGGTCTCTGCAGAGGAGATTCAAGGTTCAATCCGTACCATCTGGTCTGGTCAGATGACGCCAAACTGCCCATAGAAAGACAAGAACAAAGCCACCCTCGCCAGCACAAACGACTTCGAGATCAAACCGCGCCTACAAATTCGCGGAATTAGGTAGCAACTGCCACCAGCTCCGAATTCCCGGCTTCGGAGCGCATGTCAGGCAATCAGCCGCTTGAACTACCGAGCATCCAATGCCTCAGCCGATCGAAGCCATTCCATCGATCCTGATTTCAACCGAGCTTCCATCTGGGATGTCGCTTTTTTCCAGACCGACCAAGAGAAAACCCTCAACCTCGTGGACTGCTGGTGTTCGACGGGGAAGCCAGTCTTTATAGGCGACTGTCTCCGTACTCGATCCATCAGGTCGGCGCAGTATCGCTGTGAGCTTTCTGCTCACAGGTAAATTTGAGGCGCCTGCCACCACAACCATCGTCCCCGAACGACTTTGAACAGAGAATACCTCTTTGATTTCCCGCAAATCGGTCATTCCTTCGCTCCGGCCCAATCCAGAAGGTAGCCTCGGCCCTCCGCCGACCACCCAGAGTCAACACCTTCACAATAGCGCAAATATGTTTCCACTTGAAAGCTGAACCGTAGAGATCTCGGCGCGCTTCGTCTTCAGTTCGTCTGCAATGCCCATGAATATCAACTCCTAACACGAGGCGAAGAAGCTACATATTCCGCCGGCAGGAGTCTGGTGGCAGTTGCTACCTAATTCCGCAAATTCGGATGAGACCGCTGGACCGCGTCATCCTGAGCTACGAGCCCGACTATCAGGGGGCGGCGCTGACGGGACTTGAACAAGGTAACTGCTCTCGAAAGGCCAAGCCGTCGTCGTCCGTAGCCCATTTCAACATCCTCAGGAGCGAGGCTTGGCGGGTGAACATACCGCCTAGTGTTCGCTGCTCGCCTTTGTGTCGGGGTGGGAGCGCGGAACGCCATGGTTTCCATCGTCCGTAGCGGTGCCTTTTTCTACGCCCGCCTCACCGCATCGAGTGCGCCGAAGACGCCACAGCGATGCTCATGGGCATATTCGATGGCGCGTTCATAATCGTCCGGGAAGTCCGTCGTGAAGCGCTCCAGCGAAGGGGCCAATTGTTGACCCAGCGTGTCGAAAACAGGCTCTCGCTCATCCCCTCCGTTTAACGGAACAAGGGAGATGTGTCTTTCTGGAACACAAGATGTGGTTAATCCCTGTTCGATCGGGATAAGCTTTTAGTCAACGCCTAACGAAGTAGTGAGCTGGAGACAAGTATCACAGCCATCTAGGGACGAGATGAGCTAGATGGCTGTTGCCTCGCCGATGCTGGTTCTTTCGGGACGAATCCAAGCGTGAAGCCAAACAGGTGTGCGATTCGCTCCAGCGTTTCCACGGTGGGGTTGGCCTTGCCCGTCTCGATTTCCAAGACCTGCCGTTTGGTGATCCCAGTGATGGTCGAGAGCTGCTCCTGCGTCAGACCCAAAGACTTCCTGATTTCAGCGACGGCAGATGGAAACCTCAGCTCCCCGGCCGCCGCCTTTTCACGAAGGCGCGCACGGCTTTCGCTGATCTCTTCCTTCGTTGGCTTCTTCCATCTGGCCATTCTAGTGCTCTCCATTCGGACGGGCAGCAATCACGCTCTCGGCGACCATCTGGCAATCCCTCATCCCGACCTCGATGACATCGCTTGGAACCCCAAACTTGGCCGCCAATGTCGGGGCTTCGAGAAGCCGCTCTGCAAAGTCGCCGATCTCCACGCCGAGTTTGCGTGCGAGATCGGGATTGTCAGGAAACACGGCAGTGCAGACCTCCGCCCAGTCAGGCGAGGTCTCGCGATGTGTATCCCGCATCGCCGCCCATCTCGTCGACTTCACGATGCCGTCGGCCCCGAGCCTCATCGGCGCGAAGTCGAACAGCGGCGACAGACTGACAGTGCCGTCAGGCATCTTCGACAGCGCGCTGTTGCGACCGTGGTTGTCCGGGTTGCCCATGGCGCGGTTGGCAATGTCACGCTTCACGTACTCGACGATGTCTGCGAACGGATTCGTCGATACGCGCTTGAGAACACCGATATAGTCCTCGTGGCTAGCGAGATGCCCGAATTCTGCGACGCCGAGCGCCGAGACCATGCTTTCCTGACCGATGCGCTGCAGCGAGCCGCTTTCGATCCTGCGGTCGAACCGGGGTATCATCAGGACACCGTTGGCGTAGCGCGACGTCTCGTGGACGTTCAAGCCGATCTGTTCGGCGATAGCCGAATAGCCCGCCTCTGCCTCCAGGATTAGCTGATCGCGGACGTCGTTGCTCCGGAGAAGCTTGACAATGTAGTGTCGAACGGCTTCGCCGTCGCTAACGAGGGCATCGGGGTAGTATAGCCCGTCAGCCGCGAGTGTCAGAGACACCTTAGGCCACTCGCCCTGAAGCCCGCTAGAACCCGAAGCGAGCATTCCAAGGCGATCGACGACTTCGGTGAAGTACTCGGTTCGGCCAAAGATGTCCTCCTCGGTGACGCCGGCGCAGCGAACTCCCGACAGGCGATCCCTTTCGGCAGCGGCCGCCTCTGCGACGCGCAGGTTCCCGATAGCATCGCCACCGGCACGAAGCAGCAGCGGGAGATCAGACGAGCGGGCGTCGACGTCCAGCTTCATGTGGTCAGCGAGCTTGCGGCGGGCGTGTCCTTGAGGCACCAGGTCGAGCAAGAACGGAGGCCAAGTCTCCCGAAATCTGTTCTCAAGGTCGACGGGATAGTTGACCGACAACGCGCGCGCGTCCCTGACATCGCTCGTCAACCTGTCGGCGGCGGCGTAGTGCATGAAAAAATCGATGTCGTACTCTACGATCGAACGCCCTTCGACGCCGCGGGCCTCGTCCATGATCGCGATGCTAGCGCTGGGATGCCACTCTCCCCGCCCAAATGTCTCGATGTTCAACTGCATCGCTAAAGCTCCTTATAGTGTATATATAACAGCGATGGTTGGCCTAATAAAACCATTAAAGGGATATTTATGGGAGAGGAACTAGCGCCGTTTACCTCAAGGTCGCGGATAGTGTCGGCAAGTCTCAAAGACCCGCATCGGGTGCTAGGAGCCATTTATGTTCTTGATGGTCAATTCAGATCAACCTCGGTACGTCCTAAAACCTTCTCGGCGTAACGTCGAACCTGCTGACAACCTCAGGCAAACAATCTGCGTTTATTGCCGCCCCATGGGCAATACGGCCTGGCAAGAGATAACGGCTGATAAGGCACAACGACGAGAATCGGCATTCAAGGCGGCCGTAGACGCGAGCAAATGAGATGCACACATATATCGCCCGAAGTCTGGTTTCCAATGGGCGTCTTGCGCCGTCTAGTGACAAACGCATACCGGTTGCGTAGCGAAGGTCGAACATTACTGAGCATTAGCAACGCGGCCCATATCCGTTGGGCGTCATTTGTGTCCGATGCCTGTAGAAAACGTGCGGCGATGTTTTTATTGATTGTCGATAAGCGCATATTCGAATTTGACGGCCATATTGCCAGCTATGTCAATCGCCAACATAGACACTGATGGTCGACGGCCGATATCGACCGTGAGGATTTTGCTAATGGGATGGGAAGCACTCGTGCATTGGGGTGGAGACGCAGTTCGGATCGAACCACTTTCTGGTGGAGTCGCCAACGACGTTTGGAGCGTTCGCGTCCACGGACAGATTGCAGTCGGTCGTCTCGGGTCACGGACCGAGGCCGATCTCGCATGGGAGGCCGGCCTGCTTCAACACCTTGACCGCTCAGGTATGGCCGTTCCGGTGCCGATCCCGACGATTGACGGTCGCCTGTTCTCGGGTGGCTTGATGGTCATGAAGTGTATCGAAGGCGGGCCGCCCGAGACGGTGTCCGACTGGCGTCGCGTCGCCGACACGCTGCGTGAGCTGCATCGTTTGACGCAGGGCTGGCCACAACGCCCAGGCTGGAAGTCGTCGACCGACCTCCTGCATGCGGACACCGGAACGAGGGTCAACCTAGCCTCGATGCCCCCCGAAGCAGTCATGCGATGTCGGGCGGCTTGGTCACGGCTAAACGGACGTCAGACTTGCGTTGTCCACGGAAACCCCAACAACCCTGGCAACGTCCGTATGACCAAGGACAGGGTCGTCTTGATCGACTGGGATGAGTCACACGTCGACGTCCCCGACCTTGACCTTGTGCTGCCCGAAAACGCTGCCGGTTGCGATGACAACGCATATGATGTCGCCGCACAAGCATCGGCCGCATGGGAAGCCGCCGTCTGTTGGCAAGACGAGTACGCGGTGAAGCGGCTTGCGGAAGTTAGAGCGATCTGAGTGGCTGCCGTTGTCGGAGCGCCTCCAAAGAACCGCACCATTTCGGGCAACGAGGTCCATGTGGACCAATTTCATCACGTTTGTTACCCCGATGATGGGATGATCATATCGGTTGCAGAAAACGACAAGAGGGACCAGCCAGCAATAGGGATAGATGAGTATCAGTAGCTTTGCGCCAATTGTGGTCAAGGCTGGGTCAGCAGTCGATGCGGCCTATCGCCAGCGTTCAAGGATACAACACTTATATACCCGCGTTGCGAAACGAAGTGATATGAACGGGACGGTCTGATGCCAACGAGCGCGAAGCGATTCATAAACTGGCGATCCTATGCCGCGAGGCAATCCTCAGGGCGAACGATTCTGACAAGGGATTTAACTTAGGCTCGAACACTGGTCAGACGGCAGGGCAAAAGATATTTCATGCCCATGTGCATCTGTCACCTCGGCGCGAAGGAGAACATGAACTCGCTGGAGCCCAGCCCGATTGACGAAGGCTAGGGCTTACGGCTTCAAGCGGCAATACAGCGTTCACCGTCTCGCGCGGAAACTGTTACAGCATGGATGATTCGATGGAACGTACCGATTGGCTAGACAAGAATGAGATCGACCCTAACTGGGACGAAGCGTTCGTTGACGAAATCCTTGGTGCCTTGGTTCTCCTTGGGGTTACCCATCGCCAGCCCGACGGCACGGTAACAAAAGAGGAGCAATTTCACGGTTACGTCAAATCCGTCGATCCGCGCTGGGGAATAACAATCAGGCTCGAAGGCGACGACGTTCGGGAGGAGATCAACCTTCCTCCCATGCTTGAAGTCTTCGGACGGGCGGAGCCAGGTATCTATACCGATCAGGCTGGCAATGCCGTACGCGAACCCGATTTCATCGCATATTGGACAGTCACCTCCGCAAAGAGTTAGCCCACGAGCCCTCGATCACTTTTGGTCAACGGCGACAATACACCATTAACCGGTGCTCAATTGATATGAGGTTAGATGTTCAAACTTTCTGATGAAATTTTACAGGCTCTGCAGGATGCCACACCAACCGGGTTCGACCAGGTTTCCGAACGACGTTGGGTAAGCGAACCCCGTAACGCGATCCGTCGAATCATCGAGTTCCAGGCCCTCAAAGGAGCTTACTATTCAGCGCGATGGGGTTTCTCGGTAGACTTTGTTCCTCGCCTTCGCAGCGGTCGCCTGTCATGGAAACGCTCTCTAAAATCAGCTGACTTTGATCTCACTATCGATCCTATCGATATCGAAGGCGCTGCCACCGACTGGTGCTCATTTCCCTTCGACGTGAAAATCCGGGATGCTCGAAAGACCGTCGATGACGTAAAACGCGTGGCGTCTTTAGACCTGGCATCCATCGATACAATCAACGACTTGCTCGATCTTTTCAAACGCCGATCCGAAATGAAATTTCGTCGCTTTGGGCTCGCCAATTACATTCAAACTGATATCGCATGGGGGCTATCGCAATTGGCCGCAGGAGAAGTGGTAGAGGGGTCCGATAGAATAGCCCGGTTTTGCGAACAGTTCGAAATCGATCCGAATAGCGCCATTCTTACCAAGGCTCGGGCGGAGGCTCTCCAAGCGATGGGTAACGGCAACGCATGATGACCGCCCAAAACCGAAACACCCCCAATGAAAACCTCACCTCCCAGACCTTTCATGGTTTGCCCTCGTTAAGGAAACAATTGATTGGTTTCTTTCGGAAGCAGACGACAACTCGGAAAGGCGACATGAAAGGCGGGTTGATCAAATTTCCGATTGGCATCCTCTATCACGAACCGGAATCAATGGCGCTTTGGCAAAAGGGAATCATCGAGGATTGCGTGTCTTCGACAGGTCTCTTCATTAAGGCTGAAACAAGCGACGTCGCCCTCGCTTGGGCGAGAAAGTGGGGCAAGAACTTCTACGAAGGGTAAATGCAGACCCAACTCTGGATTTCAAAGAGTTGGGCTACTATTGTTGGCTCGGCACAAATGCAATGCGCTGCTACTGAACAATGACCCTATCCCAGACCGCCGTTTTGCTATGGCATTTAGTTGGTTCAAAATAGCGAAGCACTTCATAGGTCTGTCTCCGCCAAGCCGGGTCACTGCCAGGCGGAAAAAGGTGCAAGTGGGGACGGAATCCAACCATCCCGGTGGCAACGGTAACAGGCCGACCGCGGCCTCAGCCGACGTTACTGAACCGGCTTGATCGAGGCGACGATTGCCTTGACCTCGGCATCGTGCTTGTCCTCTGCCCCCTTGTCTCCCCAGTAGGTCACAACGAGAGCGTTGTCAGCGCTTACCTGTACGACGAGCAAGCCTACGCTAATGGGACCGTTCTCGTCCTTTCCATCCCATTCCAAAGTACCCATCTGCAAACCGTTGACCTCGGTAGTGGGCGTCTCCTTTTTAGTGGAAGGGTCTATCGTTACTTTGTTCTTTGCGAGAAAATCGATCGCATCGGTAACAACTTTATCGATGGATTTGTTGTTGGCAACGTCGGCTGAAAGATAGACCGCGGAATCGTCCGACGTTCCCTCGACACCGCTGTCAGTTTCCTCCGGCTTCCAGCTGTCTGGAATGGTAATACTTGCGACGGGCTTTTCGCCTGGAAATTTGAATGTCGCAGCGTGCGCCGCGAGAGGAGACGTGAATGCAAGCAAGGCCAATACGATAATCTTCTTCATGACGGAATCCTTAGAGGTTAACGCCGATATGTAGGGCGACCTTCAGACGTCTAAACACAACACGTTAAGATCGTAACCACTCGGAGAATAAGAAAGAAGATTAATGGGAACAATTTCTGCCGAGATATACTATTATTGCTAGCTCGCTCAGCCGGCGCTGATCATTGGTTGCAGTCTGCAAGTATTAAGTAGCGCCATAAATTCCGGCGGATAACCAAGGACAGTGCAGATGGCAAAAATCTGCACTGCTTTGTATTGATGTGCTTGAGAAGCACTGCTGGGCCTATCTCCGACCTAGGCTCTGTTGACAAAGTCAGGTAGCCATATCTTGGCTGCTGCCAAGGCGAGGAATGCCCCAAAGGATTTCCGTGTTTTATCGTATCTGGTTGCGATCCGTCGAAACTGCTTGAGGCGATTGAACATTCGCTCGATACGGTTGCGGTCCCTGTAAGCTCTGTAATCACAAAAAGGCGGGGCCTTGCGGTTCGCTTTCGGCGGGATAACAGGCCGAATGCCGTGGATCAACAATTCTTCCCTGATGGAATCCCCATCGTATCCTTTATCGGCGAGGAACAATCTTGGCTTGGTGACCGGCATCGCCAATAGGTCCGGAACGGCATTGTAGTCTGACATTTCGCCACCCGTCAGGACAAAGCCGAGAGGACGTCCTTGACCGTCTGCGCGGGCGTGGATTTTCGTCGTAAAGCCACCGCGTGATCGACCAAAAGCCTCCTTATGAGTCCCCCTTTTGCGCCCGCCGCCTGCGAATGGCCGCGAACCGTTGTGCTGTCGATCATGTGCTGCCAATCATCGGTCAGGCCCAGTTCGACAAGCGTTTCAAGGAGAGCATCCCACACACCTTGTTCAGCCCAACGGCGGAAGCGCACATAAACAGAATTCCATTTACCGTAACGCTCATGCATGTCGCGCCAAGGGCAGCCGACCCGCAGGACGTGAAGCATTCCATCGAGAAATCGCCGATTGTCATGAGATGGACGAGACTTGCGCCCATGCTCTGCTGGCAGAAAGGGCTCTACGATCCGCCATTCCGCATCACTCAAATCGCCACGTGCCAACGCCACCTCCAAAAAGCAGCGTTGAATCATTATTCCGTCGATTTGTGAATCTGGAGGGTTATTTGAGGTCGCATGGGCGGTGCTGCGACTTCGGGCGACCTCATGTAAGCCGGATTGAACTAAGACGCGGGTTGTTTGACGCTGTTATGGGGAATTGAGAGCCAACCCGCCGGAGATGAAGGACGCCGTATCTCGTTCCGACTGCTTGCTGGCGGCACTGAGCGGGGAATGATGCTTTCCGGTGCAGTTTTGCCGGGGACTTTGCGGACTACGCCGCGATATTGGAGGGGATCGGCAGCCTTTTGAGCTTGCTGCGGTCGAGCGATATTGCTCGCCGAGGACGCGCTGAACGACTGGGATATTCTGAGAATCTGATTGTCGGGCATCATGATGTATCGCACCGGAAGGATGATGGTCGTGGTGGTGCAACAGGCGCTATGGTGACGTCAGTTCGACGCATGGGCCGCCGGCAGTCGGGGCATTCGTGGGAATTTGCCTGCCGCGATTTGGTCGAATGAGATTGCCAGCTTGTGGGTGCTGGTTCGCCGAGGAGGCTTCTGCAGACACCGATACGATCGCGCCGATGACAATTGGCGAGAAAGCCGAAGTGGCGCATGCGGTGGAAGCCGTCTGGAAGGAGATGAAGGAGAAATCGTCGGATAAACTCGTGGGGATGAAGACGCATGATCTTCTCACGGTCGCGACCGTGGATCCGATAATCCCTCCATCGAAAGGCAACATGGCTGTCATCGGCATGAACGATGCGGCTGTTTGCGATAGCAACGCGATGGGTATAGCGGCCAAGATAGGCTAGCACCTGATCCGGACCACCGAATGGCGGCTTTGAATAGACAACCCACTCGATGCTACGAGCGCGGGCAAGATGGCGAGCGAATGTCTTGTCATCGTTGAGATGAGCGAGGTCTTTGAAGAATTGCAGCTCGCTTTTGGCAAAGGCTTCGGCCAGAGCTGTCAGGAAAAGCCGCCGGAACAGACGTGACAGCACGCGGACGGGTAGAAAAAAGCCAGATCGGCAATTGATCCACCTTGTTCGATCAGGTGAGAGCCCTCCGCCCGGTACGACACAATGAACATGCGGATGGTGGGTCATGGCCTGGCCCCAGGTGTGGAGTACGGCGGTGATGCCGATCTCTGCGCCAAGCCATTTGGGGTTAGCCGCGATGGTCTGCAGCGCCTCGGCTGAGATCCGCATCAACAATCCATAGACCACCGACTTGTTCTGGAAGGCGATCTCAGCAACGTCGCGTGGTAGCGTGAAGACCACATGGAAATAGGGAACCGGCAAGAGATCGGCGATGCGTGCGTCGACCCACTCCTTGCGAGCAGCCCCCTGACACTTCGGGCAGTGGCGATTACGGCAAGAGTTATAGGAGATGCGCGTCTTGCCGCAGTCATCGCAGGCATCGACGTGACCACCGAGCCGTGGCGTCCGGCAAGCTTCTATCGCTCCCATGACGCGTCGTTCACCGCGGCCAAGACGACCGGCGTTCTCTTGCCTGTAAGGGCCACCATGCCACCGAAAGATGTCGGCGACTTCGAAGGCAGGACGCACCCGTTTATGGTTCCGGTGGTGTCACCTCAAGTTGCAAGCGATCAAGTGGGCTGGCTGTCGATCGGATCGTGTCGGTGGAAACCTGCGTATAGTGTGCCGTGCTTGACAGATGGGCATGACCGAGCAGGACCTGGATGATCCGGATATCGGTGCCGTTCTCTAACAGATGCGTGGCAAAGGAATGCCGCAACGTATGAACGGTGACGCGCTTTGAAAGGCCGGCTGCCGCGACCGCCGACCGACAGGCAGCATTCAAAACGGTCGGCTCGATCGGCTTGCCAGCATCACGTCCCGGAAACAGGAACATGGTGGGACGTGAGATGCGCCAATAGCGGCGCAAGATGCCTAAGAGTTCGTTTGATAGCATGACGTAACGGGCTTTGGCGCCTTTGCCATGCCGGACATGGATCACCATCCGCGAGCTGTCGATATCCTCGACTTCCAGTCCACAAACCTCACCGATTCTGAGACCGGCGGCATAAGCCGTGGTCAACGCAACACGCGCCTTCAGACTGGAGACCGCTTCAAGAAATTGAGCCACCTCTTCCGCCGACAGAACAATAGGGAGCTTGCGTGGTTCGCGCGCATAGGGGATCCGATCCGGGATRTCRTCCTGGCCAAGCGTGATCCCATAGAAAAATCGAAGAGCACAYACGATCTGGTTTAACGAAGCCCACGATATCCCGGTTGAAACAAGGTGGACCTGAAAGGYGTGRATATCCGCRGGACCRAGCCGATCGGGYGATCGGCCGAAATAGCGGCTGAACTTCTGGACTGCGTTGATATAGGATCGCTGGGTTGCCGGGGACAAATTGCGGACCGTCATGTCCTCAATCATCCGGCGGCGAAGAGGGCTTATCTCAGCCATCGGGGCCTCCTGTCTGAAGGGTGGGTTGCAACACCACCATCCTCTCAGTCAGGGCGCTCTCCTCAAAGGCCGCCACAAATCGCCGCGATTAGCGGCTTAGTTCAATCTAGCCTTCAACAGCAGCCGGGCGAGCGGCAGTTTTGGCCTTCAGTCGACCCGTTCGCTCCACAGCGAACAATGTCTTCCAACTAGAAACAATGGCGTAGAAGAGATCGGCGCTCATCCATTCTTCGCGTATGCCTTGAGCAAAATCGTCAGGCTCTTCCGTATTCAAAAACGCGATAATGCGCACTCGGCCGTCCACATCGAACTGCAGAATGTGGCTTCCATCATCAAAGGCCTCGTCCCCATCCGGAGCCCATATCGCTCCACTCGATTGTAGGGCATCGATGAACTGGTGCTGCGAAAGTCCGAGGTAATCCGTTCGTGCATTATCACGATAAAAAGCATCGAGGTAGGCTGTAGCAATCTCAAAAGCTGGAGTGCCGACTGGGATAGGAGGCGCATGCGCTCCCCGCCGCAGCAACCTATGTTCGACTTCGTGGAAAGAGCATCCAAGCATGGATGCATCGGGCTCCCTCACTCCAAACACTCGCCCACCGACGTAGACTGCGAAATAGCCTAACGCTAATTGGGAGAGATTTTCCACCGCCTCGGTAATCCCGCTTTCGATTGCGAAAATGCGGCAGTCGCCCACTATCATCTGTTTCCCTTGTGCCTCAATTCCGAACAGGCCGATCAAGACTGTCCAGTCGAGACTTTGTCAACAGGGCCTAACATACGTTAATCGCGCGACATCTGGACTGTCGGATGCGTTAGAGAATACTCAAAGCCAAATCAGCCACAACTGAACAAGCGGAGCGCCCCTACCCTAAACGCTGTTACACGCATCTTGCGCATCCTTGCGATCAACGGGAGCCGCTGCAATACTGTCGGGCGCGTGAGGAGCATTGATGGCGGACGTTTCGGCATTAAAGGTCAAGGAAACAAGGGCGACGGTACTCGGAGAGGCAGAGGCCCATCTGGTTTCGTCCTATTGCGATCATCGCCTGGCGCCTGCCTGCAAGACCGAAACTGTCGACTTCCGCCATAGGCATCTGCAGTTCGAGGATTCGGGATTCAATTTCTTGCAGTACGGCCAGGAAGTCTCGGTGAGTTCTCGTGGCTTCGAGGAATTCTATATGCTTGAAATGCCGCTGGCCGGCGGCGTCGACATTACGTTCGGCACAGAGCGCCTCCGTTCCCAACCCGGCAAGGCTCTCATCCTTTCGCCAGGTCCCAAATTCCATTCGCGCTGGCGCGAGGGAACGCGCCAGTGGATGTTGCAGATCGACCGCAAGTTGGTGGAGGAGCGTCTCGCGCAAATCGCGCGCCGGCGCCGCAGCGGAAATCCCATCTTTAATCCGGTCATCGACCTTGCGACACCGCACGGGCGCCATTTCACCTTTTTGGTGCAGATTTTTTCCGACATGCTAGCGGAAACTGCCGACCCTGTCGAACATGAGGCCATCAGCCCCTTGCTCACGTCGGTGGTCGACGAACTCCTGCGCAACATTGCCTTTACCAGCGGCGCGTCCGTGGTCCCTGAACGGCTGCAAGCTTCCCCGCGCCATATGAAGCAGGCAATGGATATACTGAAATCGCGCTATGCGGAGCGACTGGTGATGTCGGCTATAGCGAACGAAATCGGCATATCCGAACGTGCGCTCTACGACGGCTTTCATACCTACTATCAGCGTACACCACACGAAATCCTCACGCGAATCCGCATGGAAGAAGCACGACGTTTGATCCGCAACGATGGTCTTCCGGCCGCGCAGGCGGCAAGAAGCGTAGGGATTCATCATCTCGGCCGGTTTTCGGCGACATACAAGGATACCTTTGGCGTGCTTCCCTCGGCTGATATCCACCGGGATCGCTAGACCGGCAGGCAGGCGGTCTGGACTATCCACATCCTGCAGAATTCGCATCGACCGGTGGCTTGCCGGCGTCAAACTCCCATGACAGTTCCATGACGTGAGCTTAAGGTCCGCCAAATCGCTGTAAATGGTTTGGCGGTCTGGAGAAATGAATGCTCATCGGCTTGGATATCGGTTCGACCTCCGTCAAGGCGGCGCTGTTTGCGATGGACGGCAGCGTGATCGACCATCGTAGCCACAGCTATCCCACATCGCGGCCTGGCCCCGGCATGGTTGAGCAGGACCCGCAGCATTGGCTGGATGGCATCCACGATGCGATTGCCAATCTGCTTTCTGGACGCGATCCGGCCGATATCCGTGCAGTCGGCATCTGCAGTCAGGTGAACACGGACGTCTTTGTCGACAACAGTGGCAAACCGCTGATGCCCGCAATCACCTGGCAGGACATTCGCGCAGGAACGGAAGCTGCAAAGCTCGACGCGACGATCACGCCCGCCGAGAAACGGGAATGGTGGGGTGCGGAACTACCGATCGGGGCGAGCCATGTGCTTGCCAAAATGATGTGGCTCGCCAAACACCGTCCGGATCTCTGGGCGCGAACGCGCCAGGTTTTGTCGGCCCGCGATTTCTGTCTTTTGCAGTTTACCGGGCAAGCCGCGTCCGATCCAATATCCGCCTTTGGTCAGGTTGGTTTGGACCATCAATATATCGACGCGCTGGTCGATCGGGTGCCGGGCGCCAAGGCCAAGCTGCCACCGCTCAAGCATTTCACCGACATCGCTGGCGATATGACATTGGGTTCCTCTGGACGCCGGGTCCCCGTCATCACTGGCACCATGGACGCTTGGGGCAACCTCTTTGGCTGCGGTGTCTTCCGGCCGGGACAAGGGATGTATGTCAGTGGGACGTCCGAAATCCTTGCCCTCGCCGGCTCGGAGCGCATCGGCGCGCCCGGGATCGTTACCTTCGCGACGATCGAGGGGCTTGTGGTCAATGCTGGCCCCACACAGAGCGGCGCGGATTCCTTGCGCTGGTGGGCCGCGACAGCCGGTGTCGAGCCGGGCGATATCCCTGCCCTCGCAGAAAAGGCGAGCCGTGCCGACCGGCCGATCCTGTTCTTGCCGCATCTCGAAGGAGAACGTGCGCCGCTTTGGGATTCCGAAATTCGCGGTGCCTTCATCGGCCTCGACAGTCGTACGAGTGCACCACAATTCGCTCTCGCGGTGTTGGAAGGTGTCGCGCTTGCCGCGCGCCACTCCATGGGCTCTCTGGTCGAGGCCGCCGGATTTCGCCCCGACTATATGCTCTACGGCGGCGGCGGCGCCCGTTCTGATCTCTGGAGCCAGATCCGCGCAGACTGCCTGGGCATACCGCTACACCGCTTCAGCTTCACCGATGTCGGTTGCCTTGGCGCGGCCATTCTCGCAGCCGTCGGCATCGGCGCATTCCAGTCGATCGCCGAAGCCGTGCCGGCCATGACCCGTGTGGAAAGGGTGTTTGAACCCGATCCGCGCCAAAAGGCGCGCTACGAAGCAATGTTTCAAGCCTATCTGCGAGCGATCGATGCGCTCCGCCCCATCGGTATCATACATACCGATGTGCAATCGTAACCAGCACTATCGTCACTTTGGGAAGAGGAGCATGAAATTGAAAAGATTAGCAATCTGGGGAAGCGTTGCCGCTCTGTTGTCATCCGCCTCCATGGCGTTTGCCACGAACGTCACCATCCTGACGCCCTACATCAGCTCAGTGCCGACCAATGAAATGGCACAGAGCTTCAAGGCACAGGGCGAAAAGCGCGGCTGGACCGTCAGCATCATCGATACACGCAACGATTTTGGCCAATTGGCATCGCGCATGGAGGATACGATCAACGCCAAGGCCTCCGCGATCGTATTGATTTCGGCAGATCCGGCGCAGATCGGTGATCAAGTCGAACTGGCGGCGAAATCAGGCATTCCAGTGATCTCGCTCGACGGGTCGAAGAACGCGAATGTCGCAGTCAACGTCACGTCCAACAATTTCGATCTCGGCACGCAGCTTTCGGACGCGCTGTTCAAGGCACTCGGCGGCAAGGGAAATATCGTCAAGTTCTTCCATTCGGCGCATCCGGGTGTGCATCAGCGCGAATTGGCGCTTGAAGAGGCGCTCAAGAAGAATTCGGATATCAAGGTCATCGCAGACCATTTCGTCAAGGTTCCGGGCCCCGTCGATGACGGCCGCGTCGCCATGGAAAACATCCTTCGCCAGCACGGCGACGACATCAACGGTGTCTGGGCGGCTTGGGACGATCCCGGCGTCGGCGCCGAACTTGCGGCTGAATCGGAAAAGCCGGATGCAAAGTTCATCATCATGGGGATAGACGGCAGCCAGCAGGCAATCGACATGATCAAGTCTTGCACCCGCTACAAGGCAACCTTCCGCCAGGACTTTCCCAAAATAGCCGAGATCGGCGCCGAACAGCTCGAAAAGATCCTCGGCGGCGGAAAGGCCGATAAGGATGAGATTTCCGTCCCAGCCGTGATGGTCACGCCCGAGACGCTCGGCGTGAAGTGCCCTTGACCTGAGCACTGGAGAGTTCTGGCCATGTTGCTTCAGATAAGCGGTCTCGAAAAGCGCTTCGGCGGCGTTCGGGCGCTGGCGGGCGCAGACCTCTCTGTGACCGCCGGCTCGGTTCATGGCCTGCTCGGAGAAAACGGTGCTGGCAAGTCCACACTCATCAAGACGTTGTCCGGCCTCGCCAGGCCGGATGACGGTAAAATCCTGGTCGACGGCAAGCACACGGCGATCGAAAGCGTACGCCAGGCCGAAGCTTTGGGTTTTCGCTTTATCCATCAGGAACTCAGCCTCGTCCCGCAATTTACCGCGGTTGAGAATGCCTTCGTCGGGCGACCCTACCCCCGCAAAGGCCCGTTCATAGACCGTCAAGCCATGCGCCGGGTGGTGGCGGAGGCGGCCGCCAGCATCGCTCCCGATCTGCCGCTCGATGTTCCCGCCGCGCGTTTGACGACGGGACAGAAGCAGCTCGTCGAGATCATCCGCGCCTTGATGAATGATCCGGCACGGTTGATTGTCATGGACGAGCCGACGGCTTCGCTCTCCGAAGGAGAAGCACAACGTTTGCATAAAGCGGTCAGGACACTTGCCGCACGCGGTGTCGCTATCATCTTCATCTCTCACCGGCTCGGCGAGGTGGCTGAGATCTGTGACCGCTTCACCGTGCTTCGCAGTGGAAAAACGGTCGGCACGGGCACCATGCAGGGCACGACGCGGGCGGACCTTGTGCGCTTGATGTCGGGTCACGACGAAATCAGAAACGGCAGATCATTGCCGCCGCCCATCGGCAAACCGGTACTCGAAGTCGAGAAGCTGCCATTCGGAATGCGTGGCAACACGGTGTCGCTCTCCGTTTGCGAAGGCGAGATCCTCGGCCTTTACGGCTTGGTTGGTGCCGGCCGCTCCTCTTTCATGAAGATGATCTGGGGCTCGCGGCCGACCGAGGGCGGAGCAATCCGCATCGGCGGCCACTCCTTGAGGTCAGGCGACATCCGCGCCCGTATTCGATTGGGGGGCGCCTACGTGCCTGAAGATCGTCGCAACGAGGGGCTGGTGTCGGTGCGCTCGATTGCCGAGAATCTTGCGATCGGCGATCTCAAACGCGTTCGTGCGAACCCTGTCCTCCCGATCACCAGCCGCGCCATGCTGGCCTCCCGCGCCGACGAGATCCGCGAGCGGCTCACCGTGAAAATGAGTTCGCCCTGGGCGATGCCTCTGACACTTTCGGGCGGCAATCAGCAGAAACTCCTGTTCGGCCGCTGGTTCGGCGGGCAGATCCGGCTACTGATCCTTGATGAGCCGACACGCGGCGTCGATGTCGGCGCCAAGGCGGAAATCCATGCGATCGTGCGGCAAATTGCGGCCGATGGCGCAGCCGTACTCATGACCACCAGCGACATGGACGAGCTATTCGCGCTTTCGCACCGCGTCGCGGTCTTTGCAAACGGTGACATCACGGCGCGGCTGGAAGGTGAGGAACTCACTCCATCCCGGATTATCGACGCCGCATTTCATCAAGACAGCAGGAAAGATCCATCCGCATGACCGGCTTTGCCAGACAATACGGAACCCTGTTCGCGCTTGTCGCGATCATAGCCGCCTTCTCCATCGTCTCCCCGGGCGCGTTCGGCTCGATGTCGAACCTGATCAACATCACGCAGCAAATGACCTTGTTAGCGATCGTCGCCATTGGGGCAACTGTCGTAATGGCGGTCGGCGAGTTCGATCTTTCGACGGCCTCGATCGTCTCTTTCGGCGGGATTTTCGCGGTCTATCTCTTCAAGCTTGGCGTGCCAGCTCCCCTCGCCTGCCTGCTCGTCTTGACGATCGCAGCACTTTTCGGCGCAATTTCCGGCTATGTCGTCTCGCGCTTCCAGGTACTCTCGTTCATCGCTACGCTCGCGGTTGGCACGATCATCGGCGGCATCACCTTCTGGATCTGTGATGGCGCAACCTTGCTCGGAGACATTCCAAGCGGGTTCCGCGATATCGGACGAGGTCATACGCTGGGTCTGCCGACAATGACATGGTGGCTGATCGTAATCGCCTTGGTTGCCTGGATCCTGCTCGATAAGCTGGAAATTGGCCGCAAGCTCTACGCCATCGGCGGAAACCGCGAGGCGGCGCGACTGGCCGGCGTCAGGATCGTCTCCAATACCGTTGCGGCTTTCATCGTCTCGGCCGTACTGGCGGCTCTGGTTGGCATCCTTTTGACCGCACGCATCGGCAGTGCCAACCCCACGGGTGGAGGCGGTTATCTCCTAAGCGCCTATGCTGCCGTATTTCTCGGGATGACCGCATTCCGCGAGGGGGAAGCGAACCTGCCGGGGACCGTGGTTGGAGCCGCCATCATCGCAGTTGTCGGCAATGGCCTCACCATTCTTGGCGTATCGACATTCCTTCAGGACATCATCACCGGCACCATTATCCTCGCCGCAGTGCTCGTGCGCCGCATCGGCCAAGGGATAGCCTGACATGGCGACCGCTTCATTGAAAGAACGACCCGGCCGCTATGGTCGGTTTGGCGGGCAATTTGTTGCGCCCGTGCTACTGCCCGTGTTGGATCGCCTCGAAGCTTCGTTCAACGCGGCTTGGGAGGATCCCGCTTTTCGCCGGACGTTCGAAGATCTTTTGGGACGGTTCGTCGGCCGGCCAACGCCAATCTTCGAAACCCTTAGGCTGGCTTCCGTCAATGGCGGCGCCCGCATCATCCTGAAACGCGACGACCTGACCTTCAATGGCGGCAATTACGCCAATTCAGCCCTCGGGCAATGCCTGCTTGCCGTGCGGATGGGGCTCGGCTCCGTCGTCACCGATACAGGATCTGGCCAAAACGGAGTGGCAGCTGCCGCCGTCGCTGCGCGGCTCGGGCTTGCCTGCACGATCTACATAGGAAGCAGCGACGCGCAACGGCACCCCTCGACAATCAAGAAAATGCGCGCCTTTGGCGCCGATCTTCAGATCGTGGAGGATGCTGACCGGACATTGAGCGCAGCAACCTCCGCTGCAATCCGCCACTGGATGGGCAACAGCGCTACGACAGCCTACCTCGCCGGTGCACCGATCGGCGCTCATCCCTTTCCAGCCATGGTCGGGGCATTTCAGTCGATAATCGGCCGTGAAACCCGCCTCCAACTATTGGAAGCGGGTGTATTGCCAAAGGCAATTGTTTCAGCGGTTGGCGGGGGCTCCTCAACCCTCGGCATTTTTTCCGCGTTCGTCGACGACCGTCAGATCCGGCTGATAGCCGTTGAGGCAGGTGGTGAAGGCGGCGCAGGCAAGCCGCATTCAGCCCGCCTTGCGAAAGGGCAGCCGGGCATTTTCCACGGTGCCGAAACACTGGTGCTTGCGGACGAACACGGCCAGATCCAGCCAACCGCATCCATCGCACCCGGACTTGCCTACCCCGGATCCGCACCAGAGCTTGCAGATCTCGTCGAGCGCGGCCGCGTCGAGACGCTTACTTTTACCGACGAAGACGCACGTCAAGCGGTCCTGCGTCTTGCGATCCGCGAAGGCGTCCTCGTCTCGCTCGAAGCGGGCCACGCATTGGCCGCCGCGGAGCGCATAGCGTGTCACTATGATCGAAATGACGCCGTGGTCGTCATGGTCCCCTCCGCGGGCGACAAGGATCTCGACATCATCTGGGCGGAAAATTGCGAATGACGCGAAATCGTATCGACCTCATGTTCGCACGCCTGAAGGCGGAGCGTCGCAGCGCGTTTGTTACCTTTACCGTTGCCTGCGATCCTTCCTTTGACGAAAGCCTGGAGCGAATGCAGCTCTTGGCCGAGAATGGCATCGATCTGCTGGAGATCGGCCATCCCTTCTCCGATCCAATCCTGGATGGAGCGACGATCCAGAGGGCAAATAGACGTGCGCTTGCGGCTGGAGGCAGCTTGCTGCGTACCCTTGATTTATGCGCTGCCTTCCGCCTGGATAACGACGAGACACCGATCATCCTGATGGGGTACGCCAATCCCATCAGGACCATGGGTTATGACGTCTTTGCCGCGCGCGCGGCCGCCGCAGGCGTGGATGGTCTGATCGTCGCCGACCTGCCGTTGCGGGAGGCCGGCACGCTTCTCAAGCACCTCAGCAAATATGGGCTCGTCATGATCCCGCTCGCAGCACCGTCACTACCAACGGAAGATTTCGTTTCGGATCAGAGGGGCGTAGGCGGCTTCCTCTATTGCATCCCGGTGGTCGGGCCAACCGGCGGTCCGTCCGCATCGATCGACGTCATCACGGATGCGGTTGAACGTTGCCGCAGCGTTAGCGCCATGCCCATCATGGTCGGCTTCGGCATCAAGACACCCGATATGGCAGCGGCTGTCGCCAAGGTGGCGGACGGCGTAATCGTTGCGACCGCCCTGATCGAGCGGTTCGAGACGATGCTTCAAGATTGCGCGCACGAGACGTTCAAGTCGACGGCCGCACAAGTAGTCGCCGACTATCGGCACGCCATTGATAGCCGAGCCTGAGCGCTCCGCTTCGGGTCGTGTGTCCCGTCAGCGGGTGCTTTAAAGCACCTGCAAACATGCCCCGTGATCGGTCAATACTTCTCACGCTTGACTCTTCCCAAAAATGAGAACATTTTGAGAACAAATCAGGAAAGATGCCATGAGCAATGCCGAGAAGTTCATTATCCTGCCGTATCGAAAGAACCGCGGTAACCTCGTGCCGGGCGAGATGCGTCAAGCATCGAACGCCGTCAGCGCCGAGAAGATCGCTTCGGCCATGTCTGCTCGCTTCGTCGGCGTTGCCGCCTATGCCGTCATGGTGGATGAGGAAACCGGTGACATGACATCGCCTCGCCTGCTGGTGAAGCATGGCGAGATATCGGATCTGAACGCGGCTTAACCGTACCTGACAACGGAAGTAAGGAGCCCCGCCGGCAGCCGGCGGGAACTGAGACGTGTGCCATGCCAACGACAGGCTATCTGATTACGCCTCAAGATGCGGAGGTCTTTCGAGAACTCGTCGCCTTTCTGGGTGAAGACGTTTTCGACCAGCGGCAGAGAGATGGCGGCATCGCCAAATCCGATGTATTTCAGCGACACATTACCCAAGCCCGAAGCGTGCTTAAGCTGCTCGACGCTTGCGATCAAAGAACCTTGCCGCCAGATTCCATCGCCCGTACAGACCGGCCTTCGTCCTCGTCGTATTCTTCTATGCCGGGCTCTATAGGAATTGCGATCTAGGTCGAAGTTTTATCGGACGGCCAGGTTACATAGTAGTATTTTCCGGCGACCCGCCCGAAATAGGCTTTTTCGTCGGGGTGTTTGTCTACATAGGAGCCGTCAGCCGTCTTTTGGAAGGCTCCGTGATTATCGCGTTTCAGATGGTCATTCAAGAAAGTGGTCCAGTCGCTCTTGCTGATATTGTCCGCCTTGGTCGGCTTGGCTTTTGAGTCCTTGTCCCAGGCCATGATTTCCTTGCCCTGCGTGGCGTCGGTCACAGTCAACTTTCCTGCCTTGAGGGCGCTGAGCATGGATTGAGAACGCAGATAGCTTTCAGGATCGTCCGTCGTCTCCGACAGCTTGGCCTTCAATGATGCCATGAAACCATTCGTTGCGATTTCAGGCTGAGGCTGGTTGGTGCTAGGTGGGTTTGAGGCTTTCGGTGCCCCGCCCTGACCAGGAGAGCGCGGAAAAACATCATAGATGCTAGGCTGTTTACTCGCCTTCGAGTTACTGCCGTTATTGCTCAAGAGAGCGCTGTATTTCCTGTCTGCACTGATGGAAATAGCCATTTTCAATCCGCCAAACGTTGAAATCTCAAGACGTAGCGATGGTATCAGCACAACCTTGCGTGAAGCGGAACATAGGTTGAGCATGCGGCCACTCTACCACTAATGCTAGCGAAATCCGCAAGTCGGCCAGCGCTCAGGTGGCATCGGCAAACAGACGCGAGCCGAGGTGAGCCCGCGTCAGACGGAATGAGAGCCGTGAGATTCGGTTCACCGCCAGCTGGTAAAGTCCGAAGCGACACATCCGAACGGCGCCCGCTGATCGCCAAAACGCTTCTTCAACTGCGCGCAACCCCAGTTGTTGAGGGGAGCTGGCATCATGTTGTTGATGTCCATCCCGGGGGAGTTGAACTGCGAGTCCGCACTGGTCACATACCAGACCCAGTAGCCGAAAACGGCACCGATGATCAGCAGTATCACAAGCAACACTCTGACAAGGCGCGCCGTGATCGACGGACCCTTCTTTCGCTGCGTGACAAGCTCCAGCTGTTGCCCAGCCAATTCCGCGGTAAGCGGCGCGAGAGCCCTTGAGCGCTCTTCAGCCGTCATGTCGATTCGTTCCAGCTGCTTATCCAGAAGGATGGGGAGCGCAGACTTTCCATGCCAAACGGCAAGCGCCACGGCGTGATCGCCCTTCGTGCCGACCAGCAGAGGCTCCTGCCCCGGCTCGAAACGCGTGTGGGCGGCCCGACCCGTCTTCCTGCCGGAAATCTTGTCGGCATAGGTCACATTCAACCGCTTGCCCGCCCGGTCGACACCTGTAATCTCCACCGGGACAGGGACAAGGTCAGCCGGTCGGCTCAACCCGCCGCGGACGCGCCAGACACGCAAGATCTGGTAGATCAGGCCGAGGGAGACACCTCCCAACAGGACAGCGAACACCGCAAGCGTGATGATCCGGTTCCAGAGCTTGTCGATGCCGAGGCTAAGCGTCGCGAGTTCCGGATGCTCGCCAGATATAACGAGACTGGTTTCGTAGTCACCGGTATGGGCGTCGACGAACATGATCTCGACGTCCTTGTCATACTTCTGCCCGTTATACGCATAGTTGAGATGCGCCGAGCATGTCGTGAAGAAGCCTTTTCTAGTCTCGCATTTGCCGTTACGAATATCGCCGCTGTCGAGCATCACGGGGTTCTGGTTGATCGTCCAATCCCTCAATATGCCGGGGGCTTCCCACACCACCATGAACACGGTGAGTGCTAGCACTATCGGTAGTGAAAAATAGCTGCCTCGCGCCGTGGTAATCGCGCCCTGAGCAAGCTTGAGAGCTCTCTGGGGAAACTGGATAGTCGGAAATGTCATTGTGCGTCTGAAGCTCCGAATGATGACATGGGCATCTGAAAAAACCGGTCGAAGCCTGAGCCTCGCTTGATCCTGGGGGGTGACTTCCTGCCCGCATCTGCTGCGCGGTAAATAGACGGCTCACTGCGAAATTCAATAGCAGGTTGTAAAAGATCCACCGACTTTGTAGGCGTTCCGACCGCCGGTACAGCCAGAAGCTGTGCACGCCTGTTGGCAGGCTCTGCTCGTCAAAATCAGACAGCAACCACCTACTGAGAGCGAGGTGCGAGCACGAGGCGGATGAATGTTCGACGAGAGGAAAGTCGCCCTTTCATGCCAATTGAGATCAATCTCCTAGGCCAGACTTCGGCAGAGCGAGGCCCTCTGCCGAAGTCTTGGTCAGCTGCACAGGCTCCGTGACATCCGCGAGGAAGTCGCCAAACAGCCGCTCGTGACAGTCCGGAAACGGTCATGCCCATTGGAGGCGCGGGCCCCCCACCAAGGCGCATAGCGCCCAGGAAGACTGCCAGTCCTGCCCCATTTGGGAGAGTTGCGATGACGGAGACAGCGCTCTGGCATCACACAGATTTCGATGGAAGATCTCCTTGATAGCGGTAAAGCGGCAACTCGGCCAAGGACGCGCGGCGATGGATTTCGGCCATGACCGGGACGAACACACTGTTGCGGCGCTCAAGCTCGGCATGTTCTTGCAGCCACGCCGGTACGAGTTCGGCCAGTTCGGCAAAGACGGCAGCCTCGTCCACGGTGGTCAGCCGGCCCTCCTCCATGACGATGCGACCGGCGACCATGACTTTTTCGATGGACGAGCCGTTTTCAGAATAGACGAGATGCTTGGCGGCATCGTTGAACGGCATGAACGGATAGGACCGCAAGTTCAGGATCACCAGATCGGCGGATTTTCCCACCTCCAGTGAACCGGTGACGTGCTCGAGCATCGCCGTCTTCGCTCCGTCGATCGTTGCCATGCGCAAGACCTCATCGGCTGTGACCCACTTCTCGTAATCCGGACCGGAAACGGAGTGGATGAGACCAGCTACACGCATGACGTCGAAGATGCGCGCTGTATCGTTGGATGAGACGCCATCCGTGCCAAGGCCAAGCGTGACGCCCAGATCCAGCAGGCGCCTCACCGGCGCGATGCCGGCACCGAGCTTCTGGTTGGAAATGGCGTTATGGGCGACCGAGACGCCGGCGTCTCCCATCAGTGACATGTCGTCATCGCTGACCCAGACCGAATGCGCGATCGTCGTGTTGCGCCGAAGAAGCCCCAGATCCTTCATATATGCAATAAGGCTCTTGCCGTGCAGTTCGTGCCCGGTAATCGCCTGTGTCCGCGTTTCCAGCACATGGGTATGGAATGGGACACGTTTTGCCACGGCCAGCTCCATACAGGCCATCATGAGGTCCGGCGTGCAACGCTGTGGCGCCGACGGTGCGATCATGAAGTTCACGCGCCCGGCGCGGCCATGCAAGCTGTCAAATGCGGATTTGCAGAAATCGACATAGGCGTCAGCCGTCATCGGCGGCCCGAAGTCGAGCAGATTCTGTAGTTCCGCCGGCATCACCTCGCGCGCAAACGGCAGCGCATCGAGCGTGTGGATGTTCATGGCGGCGCTTGAGACATTCGCGCGAATACCCGCATCTTCATAAGCGCGGAACACCGTGCCGAGCCGATCGAGATCGTGGGCCGGCGGATCGAAGAAGTCGTCACAGAGTGTCGTAACGCCGTTGCGTAGCGACTCCATCGCCAGCAGCAGGCTTCGTAAATAGAGGAGCCGCTTGCCGATCGGATCGTTCATCAGTAGCGGATAGGCATAAAGCAACCAGATCTCGAGCGGCATGCCTTCATAGCGGCCGCGAAAGAAGGTTTCGCTGGAATGGGTATGAGCGTTGATCAGGCCCGGCATCACCAATCGGTCGCGACCGTCGATGATGCGGGCGCCATCCGGCGGGATCAGATTGGGGCCGATTGCGGCGATCAAGCCGTCGCCCACCAGAATGTCTCCGGCGAAAGGCTGCGTACCATGCGCTGCATCGACAGCAAGGATCATGGCATTGCGGATCAGGATCTTGTTCATGGCGGTTTCCCTCTCCTATTGGTCCTTCAGTTCGCCGAAACTTCCCGCCGTCTTGGAGCCGCTCAACCGGCCGGAAAGCCAGACGCCGAATACGGTGGCGAGATAGGGCAGCGCTTGCAGCAGGTCGTGCGGAACTTTATCCCCGAACATCAACTGGGCGCGGATTCCGAGCGCGCCGGCAATGGCAAAGAAGAGTGCAGCCAGCGTCGCGCCGACCGGATGGGCCGCTCCGAAGATGACGGCGGCAAACGCCATGAAGCCGCGTCCCGCCGTCATTCCCTGTGCGAAGAACTGCAGGCTTCCAGCTGCAAGTTCCGCTCCGCCGATGGCGCACAGCGCCCCGCCGATCGACAAGGCCAGAAGACGCATTCGCTGCGGTTGGATGCCGACACTTCGCGCTGCAAAGGGATGCTCGCCGCTGGCGGTCAGTTGCAGGCCGAAACGGCTGCGCCGCAGCAGAAGCCACATGGCGGAAACGACGAACGGCATGGCGGCAACGAAAATCGACAGCACGCCGTAGGGGCCGAACGCCGGTCCGAGCTTCGGTACGCCAAAGGGCGCCGTCACCATTCCCTGACTGCCGAAGATCGATTCCACCGCCAGCGCCGTGCCTCCGACGCCGAGGCCCGTCAGACCAAGCCCGGCAATGATCGGATTGGCCTTCAGCTTCTCGATGACGAACCACAGAAGTATCGAGGCGGCGACGCAGAGTAGAATGGCGATGAGGATAGCCAGGATGAAGGAGTGCGTCAGCATGATGCCGAGAATGGTGGCGCAGGCGCCGATGATCATCAGGCCCTCAAGACCGAGATTCCAGACACCGGCGCGTTGCGCGATGACGCCGGCAAGGGTCACGTAGATCAATGGCGTGCCGGAGCGCAGGATAGCGATGATGATGTCGTTCATTGCGGACGTCCTCCCAGACGCAGAAGCTTCTCGACGACGTTGGATCTGGCCGTGATGAAGAGCGCGATGGCGGCGTTGATGATGTCGATCGCCGCAGCCGGCAGACCCGCCATGATCGGCAGGTATAGCGCGGCCGATGCCAAGCCTCCGAAGAAGATCGAAACGACAGCCGTGCCGACCACGGAGAGATTAGCGACAAGCGCTATCAGGATCGCGGTGAAGCCATGCGTCGGCAGAAAACCAGACGCGATGCGGCCGTTAGGACCCATCAACTCGATCGTTCCCGCAAGGCCCGCCAGTGCGCCGGAAATGATGAAACTCGTCAAGCCAAGTTGCCAGAGCTTCGCACCCTGCCAGCGCACCATCGTGCCGTTTCGACCGGCAAGGCTTGCCAGCACGCCGAAGCTGGTGCGGTTGACGAGAAGCCACATCGCTATCCCGACGACCAGCGCGATGCCGATGATCGTTGGTGACAGACCGAGCGAATTGGAAATGCGATAGGCGGCGTCGATCGGACGGCTGGATGCCTGCTGACCGGTGCCCGATGGGTCCTTGAGCGGGCCCGACGTCACGTAGACCAGGAGCAGGCCAGCCATGAAATTGCCCATCAGCGTGGTGATCACCTCGTCAGTGCCGGAACGCAGCTTCAGGAGACCCGGCCAGAGTGCCCAAAGCGCCCCACCCGCCATGCCGGCCAGAAAGATCAGCGGCACGACAATGATGGCAGGGCCGCCACGCAAAGCCTCCGCCGCGAAGGCCGCGGAGATCGCCCCGACATAGAACTGCCCCTGTGCACCGATATTGAAGAAGCCAGCGCGGAAGGAGATACTGACGCCCACTGCCGTGATGAACAGTGGCAATGCCCATCTCAGGCTTTGCTCGACAGCGCCGGGCCGCAAAAATGCGCCATCGGCAACCGCGACCAGCATTTGCGGCGCGTTGTAGCCGGCAAACTGGAAGAGCACGGCGCAAAGGATCAGCGAGAGGGCTACGAAGACCAGGCTGCGGAGAATAACGACTATCTTGTTCTTCATCGTCATGCTCCCGCAGCAACGGACGTTGCGCCGACCATGGCCGCGCCGACAGACTGTATATCGTATGGTCCGACGAACTCACCAGCAACGCGGCCGGACAGCATGACCACCACACGGTCGGAAATATCGAACAACTCGTCCAGATCCGAAGAGATCAACAGGATCGCCACTCCCTTGTCGCGCGCTTCGCGCAAGGCTTTCCAGACGAAAGCGGTGGCGCCAATATCGAGCCCGCGTGTCGGCTGCGCCGCGATGATGAGCTTGGCGTCGGCGTCGATTTCACGCGCTAGAATGACTTTCTGGGCGTTACCTCCCGATAGCGAACCGGCCTGCTGCGTGGAAGCGTGATAGTGAACACCCCAGTTCTTCAGCGACTGGTCACAGAGCGCGCGGATTCCTGCCGGTTTGACAAGCTTCAGGAGAGAGCCCTGCAGCAACTCGCGTGCGCTCCAGTTCTCCCAGAGAGAGCTGGTCAGGCTGAGGCCTTCGACATTGCGTTCGAACGGAATGATGCGCAGCCCAGCGCCGCGGCGGGCCGCCAGCGTCCTTTCCGTAACATTCTGTCCGGCAAGCATAATCGCACCGCCCGAGAGGGTCGCAAGGTTGGCAATGGCACGTACGAGCGTTTTCTGTCCGTTGCCCTCGACACCGGCGATGCCGACGATCTCGCCCGGTTGGATGGACAGGCTGACATTATCGAGTGCCGCCCCCTCGTCATCAGGCAAAGTAGAGACGGATGTCATCGTCAATACCGGCTGTCGCGCGGCGCGGCCAGAATTTCCGTGGAGCGGGATGTCTCCCGGTTCGCCGACACCAAGCAACGCGTCCCTGTCCTTCGCGCTTTGCGGACGCGCCGCATCGCCAACGATCAATGCCGTCAGCTGTTCAGCCGTGAGACCGGCCTTCGGCAGCGGCCCTTCGACGCGCCGACCGCCTCGCAATACGCTGATCGTGTCTGCGATGGCGAGAACCTCCCGGATCTTGTGAAGAATGAGAATGACGGTAACACCGCGCTCCTTCAGCCGCCGCACGCGGGCGAAGAGCGTCTCGATCCCGGCGGGAGAGAGAACGGCCGTCGGTTCGTCGAGGATCAATACTTTCGCGTCGGTGACAAGAGCGCGGGCGATCTCGATGCTCTGTTGGGTTTCGACCGGCAGATCGCGAATGCGCCGCGAAAGGTCGACCTGGATATCGAGGCTCTGCAAATGCGCGCGCCATTTTTGCGCCAGCGCCTTGCGCGAATAAAAGCCTCCATGGCCCGGCGCACCGAACTCCATCACTTCCGCAACCGTAAAGGATGGCGGCAGAGCAAAGCTCTGATGGACAAGTTCGACGCCCGCTTCGCGGCTATCGCGCACATGGCCTGTACGGATGGCCCTTCCGGAGATTTCGACCTGGCCGGCAGTCGGCTGCACGAGGCCGGACGCGACGCGGGCGAATGTGGTTTTGCCAGCGCCGTTCTGGCCGAGAACGGCATGAATGAGGCCGGCCTCGAATTCGATCGAAACGTCCGAAAGCGCCGTCACATCGCCATAGCGGACGGTTACGTCGCGGCATGCGAGCGCAGGCGGTGAGTGATTGGACATGAGAAGCTTCCCGACATGATTCTGCAGGCCCGTCGCTATCGCCGGAGCCCAAGATGCTCTGGCCGGCTGCCGTTAAGCAACCGGCCGAACTGGCATTAAAGAGTGGTCTTGAACTCGACCTTGACGGAGCCGTCAAGAATGCCGGCGCGCACCTTGTCGACGTCCTTCAAGGCCTCCTTTGCCCTTGCCGTCAGCTCTGCCGGACCCTGCTCTGCAAATAGCGGTGAAGGGATGAAGTTGATGACACCTGTCCCGAGACCGGTATGCTCGTGGGCGCCGCCCTTCCATGCTGCTCCGAGAGCCTTGCTCACTTCGTTGTAGAGTGACACGCCAAAGTCCAATCCGACGATCGAGATCACCGACTTAGGCCCGAGTGCGAACTGCGCCGGCGAAAGGCAGCTGACCATCCGGCCCTCCTTCTCGTTGGCCGCAGCGATGATGCCGCCATCGGTGGCTGCCGCATCTGTCTGGATGTAGTCGATGCCATCATTGAACATCTGCGTCGCTATTTCCTGACCCTTGGCCGGATCCTGGAACGAGCCGGCGAAGGCGGCCGTCACCGTGGCATTGGGGTTGATCGAATGGACGCCGGCCTTCAGCGCGTTGAAATCGGCGTTGAGCGGCGGGATGGAAACACCGCCAATGAAGCCGATCTTGCCGGTCTTCGACATCTTGGCGGCAAAGACGCCGGAGAGAAAGCAGCCGAGATAATAGTCATAAGAGACCGTAACGACGTTCGGGATCGCAGGTTCGAAGGGATCGGCAAACAGCTGGATCCATTTGGTATTGGGGTAGGATGGGGCAAGCGCCTTGAACGGCTCTGCGACTTCATTGAAGGTCGAGACGATGATGGAGGCGCCGGCATCGCCGAGCGTACGGAACACCGTCTCGTAAGTCGCGGGATCCTGCGCATAGACGGCTCGATAGGTGAACCCCTGCTCCGTCGACAGCTGTTTCAGCTTGGCGATCATGGCGTCGACCGGGCCGTTGTCACCGGCCGCCTGCGTGTGAACAAGCGCGACCAGCCCGCCTGCGGCACGCGCCGCTTGCTGCATCACCCCGGCAGCAAGACCAAACGCTGCGGCGCCGGCACCAAGCTGGAGGAAGGTGCGGCGATCGATGCCGCGAGAAAGATCGTTGTCACTTCTTGAGTTTTTCATGTCTTCAGTTCCCTCTTTTGTATTTATGTGAAGTCTATCCGTTGAACACGCTTAGATGGCCGGCGAGTAGGATGCCGGGTTCATGATCATGACCTCCTGCTTCTGGATGGCATCAAGTGCCCAGACACCGGCGATGAAGGATTGCCACTCCGGATCTGCATACATGGCCTGGCGACGCGCTTCGCGGTCCGCCAGGCTGTCATAGGCCCACATCAGAACGGTGGTGTGCAGAGTGCCGATCTCGGAGACGTAAAGCCCGACGAAACGGTTGAGATGGCGCTTCTGGATCGGCAGACCCTCGGCCTCATACTTCTTCATCCATTTGTCGACCGTGCCCGGTTTGAACGTATAGGTGCGGTGTTCGAGGATCATTGTTTATTCCCTTCAGGCGTTCAGGATGAATTCGGCACACTTCTCGCCGATCATGATGGCGGGCGCATTGGTGTTGCCGCTCGAAATGACCGGCATGATCGAAGCGTCGGCGACGCGCAAACCATCGATGCCGTGCACCTTGAGCTTGGCATTGACGACCGCCATCGGATCATTGCCCATTTTGGCGGTGCCGACCGGATGGAAGGTGGTCATGGCGGTGGCGCGGAGCCATGCGGTAAGCTCGGCCTCGTCCTTTGCCGTCGGGCCAGGAGCCAGTTCGAGGCCGCGATAGCCGTCGAATGCTTTCTGATTGACGACATCGCGCGTCAGCCTGATGGCGTCGATCATGGTACGGATATCGAACTCGTCGCGCAGATAGTTGGCGAGAATCTTCGGCTTGTCGGTCGGGTTGGTCGACCGCAAGGTAATCTCGCCGCGGCTGACCGGATTGACCGGCCCGACGCGAATGGTGAAGCCGTGATTGGCTTCGACGCGCTGCTTCTTGCGAAACGGATTAGGGAAATGCAGATTGGCCGTCTTTTCCAACGCCGGCATGAAATGCAGCTGGATATCTGGCGCCACCAACCCATCGTTGGAACGGATGAATGCGCCTGCCTCATACGGAAAGGTCGTGGTGATACCCTCTCCGAACAGCATGCCCTGCGCAACTGCGGGGATCAGCTTGTCGGCACGGAGGTCGCCGAAGAGCGTTATGGGCTTGCGGCACTCCCAGCTCATCACGCAGTCGACATGGTCCTGTAGGTTCTTGCCGACTCCTGGAAGATCAAGAATCGGTTTGATTCCGATCGCCTTCAATTCGTCCGCCGGACCGATCCCCGACAGGAGCAGAGCCTTGGGCGTATTGACGACCCCTGCCGACAATACGATCTCGCCGGCGGAGCGCGCCATCGATATGGTTCCGGCTTTTAGATATTCGACACCAGTTGCGCGGCCGTTCTCTATCAACAGCCGCGTGGTTTCAGCCCCGGTGATAACCGTAAGATTGGAGCGATGCATGGCCGGGCGCAGGAAGGCCCACGAGGTGGACCAGCGCTTGCCCTTTCGAATGGTGAAATCGTAACGGCCGAAACCTTCCTGAGTTTCACCGTTGAAGTCGTCATTCAAAGGGTAGCCTGCCTGCTGACCGGCTTCGCAAAACACATCCATCAGCGGATTGTGCCCGCGCGCGCGGCAGACCGTAAGTTCTCCATCGTCGCCGTGAAACGCCCCATTGCGTTGCACATGGGATTCCGAGCGGCGAAATGCCGGTAGAACTTCCTCATAAGACCAACCAGGCAAGCCGAACTGCGACCAGCGATCATAATCGTGGCGATTGCCGCGGACATAGATCATGCCGTTGATCGTCGACGTGCCACCGAGAACCTTGCCGCGCGGCCAGTAGAGCGAACGGCCATTGAGGAAGGGCTCCGGCTCGGTGTGATAATGCCAGTTGTAGATACCGGAGTGAAACAGCTTGCCCATCAACATCGGCAGGCGAAACAGCGGATTCCGATCCTTGCCGCCGGCTTCCAGCAGAAGGACGCGATTCTGGGGATTTTTCGACAGGCGATTGGCGAGTACGCAGCCTGCGGAGCCGGCGCCTACAATGATGTAATCATATTCGGGTGAAATGCTCATAATTTACCATGCGACGGGGCTCGCGCCCCTCGCCTCAAGATAGGAATTGCAAAGAAGAAATGGATTTTCGCGGCCAAGCACGCGCTCTGCGAAGGCCGGATGATCACGCAGAACCAAAGCATAGCTACCGTGCTCGCCTTCGCTGAGGCCGGCTGCCGCAAAGATGTCGGCTGCCGCATCGCCAAATCCGATAAAGACCATCGACTGATCGCGCTCTCGCAAGGCGGCAATCACCTTGAGCATCAGCTGCCGCCAGAAAGGCAGATGTCCCCTCGCCTGATGCGGATCTATGTCGACCTTGAAACGCGATAGCGTCAGCGATGCATTGAGCAGGAGCACGCCATTGCGAACCCAACGGTCGCCGATCGCGCTTGGCTCCTCAAAACCGTGATCTGGATCGCAAAGCATCCGCCGCACGTCCGGCCAACGCGCGAAGCTTTCTGAAAGGCTTTGATCGCCAGTCCGTGCCGCGGCGATGAGCTGCATGTAGGCCCGAATGCTCTTCGAGAACATCTTGTCGAGCTCGTTCCATGAAGCGAGATTGCCGGCCTCGAATGCGCGGCCGGTTGCAAAGCCCGGCTCGGGATAAGGATCCTGCCCTAGGATCATGCACCGCACGTTCTGCGGCGCGAGGCCATCGAAGGCTGCGAGCGCGTGTGCGCCTTTCGGTTGTCCAGGAAAATGACGTCCGCGGCGCGCCGGGAAGATCGGCTCCCAGGCCTCGAATTCCAAATCTCCGTCGACGCGATCAAAGTCGCCGCCGATATCGCCGAGGGCTACACGCCAATCGGACGGCAGATCCGCCTCCCAACCGGCAAGTGTTTCCGCCATCGCATCTCTTAACCTCATTGGCACGAAATCGTCTCCCCGCGTTTTCGCCTATTGAGCGGAGACTAGACAAAACCTGACCAAAGTGTCAACTTACTATACATAGAAAAATGACGACTTGGTCAGCTTTTCCTGATCATATCGTCAACTTTTTGGACGAACACCAAAGCCCGCTTTTCAGTGGAAAAGCGGGCTTTGGCGACCGAGCGCTGTTGCCATTTTCAAGCGTCGGTTCAAAGCATAGGACATGAGAGGACGGAGTGGGCATGCCACGGGAACATAAGGATCCGGACGAAAAAATCCGCGAACGCAACATTCGGCTGATCATCAAGGCCGGGATCGAGATCTTTTCGCGAAAGGGCTATGACGGTACGCGCATCGCCGAGATCGCAGAGGCGTCCGGTCTACCGAAGGCGAATGTCTATTATTACTTTTCGTCGAAAGAACAAATTTACACAGCCATTATCGAGCACTTGCTCGAAGGATGGGACAATGCACTGAAATATATAACAGCAGACCGGGAGCCGGCGGAGGCTTTCCGCCTCTATATCCGTGCCAAGCTCGACTATACCCGAAAGAACGTCGCAGAGAGCCGCTTGTTCGCAAGCGAAATCATTCAGGGCGCCCGCTTCCTGAAAAAGAAGGATCGCCAGCACATCCGCGATGTCACCGACAGGCATGTCGCAGTGGTGGAGGCTTGGATCGCCGAAGGGAAGATCCTGCCGGTCGATCCCCGGCATCTGTTCATCATGCTCTGGGCCTCTACGCAATTCTATGCCGACTTCGAACCGATCGCTGCCGACGGACTGAAAAAATCCCGACTGAAGGTTGAGGATTACGAGATGGCTGCAAAAACGATCGCTGAAACAGTGTTGCGAGGCGTCCTTCCGCAAGGCTGAACGGCCATTCTATATAAATCGCGTCAAGACAGACTTGGTCAGGCGCCGCGACGGCTCATCGGCGAAGCGCCATAGCAGATAGGAAGTGCAGATCAGGAGCATCACAGTTGCGGTGACAACGGCTTCCGGCGAAGCTGCCGATCCAACCCTATTGAAGATCACATAGCCGATATGCTGATGCAGCAGATAGAGGGGGTAGCTAATGCCTCCGAACGCAAGCATCACCCCCGCGGGCAGAAGCGATCGCTGTCGCCTTATCGCTAAAGCAATGGCCGCGACGATGACCAAGCATGAAATACTCACCACCAGATCACTATAGCTGGTTCCATAGTTGACGCGGTTCCATTGCGTTAACTCCATCGATTGATAGATCGCCGCAACGACGGAAAGAGCAAGCAAGGCGACATTCCGGCCGCTATAGCCCTCTCGGAATATCGCATAAAGAACCAAGCCGGCGCAAAAGAAGCCACTCTCGTCCGTCAAAAAAAGATGTCGCATCAAGACGTTGCCGAAAAACATCCGATCTATGACCGAGACGAGAAGCCAGCCAGGAATAATGATCGGGTACGTCTCGCGTTTGAACCGGCCCAACATCATCAGCACAAACACCCAACCGTAGAAGACGATCTCATAAGAGATTGACCAGTACGAGCCATCCATAAGCTGCTGCCCCAGCAATTCCGGCTTAATGATGAGATTGGCTGCCCATTGAAAAATGGTCGCGTTGAGATGCGGCGCGCCACAACCGATGACGATCAGGAACGTCAGCGTCATGCAAAGTACGAACATCGGATAGATGCGTGCGAAGCGGGCGATGCCGAATTGCAAGGGCGTTCGTCCCTCTGCTGAATAAGCGATGACAAAGCCGCTTATCACGAAGAACATCTGCACACCCAGATATCCATATTTCAGAAGCCATTCCCAGGCCGTAAGCGACATGTCCGTCACCCCGAGCGTGCGCCCTCGAAATCCGAAGTGAAAGAGCACGACAGCAAGTGCCGCCAGCAACCTCAGTTCATCAAGAACCCCGACGCGAGCACCGTGAGCGACATGTTGCTGCTGCGACATAGCGATGTCCAAATCATTGTAAGCGCATGGAGGCCAAACCAATCCCGAGCTCCAGCAGCCATACACTCAGCCGAGATTCGGAACAAGAACGGGGGCCTTGCCCGCAGACGCCATTGGCACAGAAGCCAATGAGAGAAGCCCCCTCCCTCTCAAGCTCGGAAAGCCCTTTCGACCTCGCCCTAAAGCGAAAGGACGCAGATCTTCGATCAGTAGCTGATCGACTGGAAATCCAGCTCACCGGAAGCCGCGCGCGCGGACGAATCGTCCGCCCAACTCAGGGCGGACCATCAAACAATCTCTGGCGGTAACATGTCTCGGAGGATAGAAGTTCGTTGTGCTGGCGGCAAAAGTAAAGCGTGTCGTCCGGCTGCGGGCTAACACTTCTTCTCGCCTTGTCCTGAACAACCTGAAGGCAAGGTCGAATGCGGCGTGAAAGCCGCATGACCGCTCCAGAGATTCTCATGAAGTCTCTGGATAATGCTGTTGGGCGGGCAGAGGGCAATAAGGGATGTCGCCATCCCCGTCCCGTCATAGTCCGCGCAATCCGATCGTCTGACTGGAAAGCGTCTTGATGAGACTTAGTTGCCGCGGCTGCCGTTGACAGCAAAAGCGATGTGCGAACGCGAAATACCAAGGTCGGCAAGCGCGTGATCGTCCAATGCGGAAAGTTCGCGGATTGCTCTACGAGCCTCGGTAAAACGTTTAATCTTCTCTATAACTCTCATTTCTGTCTCCTTTGTTTCTGAGCGCTAAATAAGCATTTACCCGCCTAAATAAAATGCACATGCCTGCAGGATAGGCATGCCGCTTTTGCAAGGCTCGCTAAACGCTTTGGCAACCAAGCAGGCAAAACAAAGGCAGGGCAAAGTTCCTATTTGGCTGAACGCGCCACTGGCCGTACCTCATCGGGTCAAGGACTTCATCCGCGCTAATGGTGATAGACCCCATCGTCATTGTGATCGACAGCGACGAAGACGTGCACTAGTCAGCGGCAAAGCCGACTGCAACGCCGCCACAGATGGGCGCGTGTCCGACGACAATGGTTTTGGGGCATGGTATCGTCGCCGGACGCTGCACTGTCCGGCTCGCGGGTGGTGTCCGAGCCGGTATTTAGAATATTAGCATCTACCACAGGTTTAGCGAAGCTGCCCGGATGGGCAGGATCGCCCCACCATCCGGCCTACCTCGAAAGTTCATCGGGCGGAGGTCTGTCTATTGCCTGCCCTATCGTTGACAAGCACTGTCGGCTACTGTTTCAATGACGTCTTGTGATCTCCATGCCGCATTCGTGAATCTATGATCCGGGCAGATAGCGCTTTCCCATCAAAAGGTTTCGCAGAGCAGTTCCTGGCCGTCGTGACATCGGCCATACCGCTGAGCGGCTGCTGTTTTTATAGGGTCGACGAAGGACGCCACGTCCTCGATCATCAGTTGCTTAACCTGTCGTCTTACTGGAAGCAGCGCTACTATCATCACTTCTGGCGCGTCGATCCGCTTCATCCAAAACGGGTCTCGGATGCTTCGTGTCGGCTGCAAGTGTTCAGTCGGGAGACGGCCGAAGAGGATTTGGGCACGCTTGAATATTTCGAGCAGTTTCTGAAACCGCAGAACACCGCCTATCAGACTGAACTATATTTCTGGCTGGGGACCCGAATGGTGGCCGGCGCGTCCTTGCTGCGCAGCGCCTCCGAAGGCGCCTTTACCACGCAGAATATCGACTTTCTCGACAAGTTCGTCGTGTTCACGGAACGCAACCTGCTCTTTCTCAATGAAGAAGAGGACTGGACGTGCGATGGCTTTGCCGAAATGACCCCACGCGAGCGCGAAATCGCATCGTTCATCGGCGAGGCCATGTGCAACAAGGAGATCGGCCGGCGCCTCAACATTGAGCTGCCGACCGTCAAGACGCATGTGAGCAGGGTTCTCGCCAAAGCGGGTGCGCGCAGCCGGGCGGAATTCATCAAGAAGCTGAGATCGCGCTGAGGGATATCTTTAGGAGGCGCGGCGGCGATTAAAAGATCGGCTTGGCTCGTTCGATCGGGAACGATTAAGGGCTATGGCGATGGCAAGCGGTCAAACATGGCTCGACCGCCTGTCCGCCGCGACCGCTACGCTGCCCTTTTGCCGGCAACGCCCGACTGTGGCCCGGAAATGGATGCGGCGCCGATACCGATCGCTGCGGAAAGCGGTATGAGCCAGGGCGCGTAGTCCAACAGACCGAGGTTGCCGGTCAGCGTCGCATAGTTCATCACCACCAGAACTGCCACGATGGCCAGCCCCGCCGTTGCCAGCAACCCGATCGTCAGATCGAACAGGAAGCCCGCCTCCCGTCGCGAGCTTAATGTGAAGACCACGACCGAGAGTGATGTCGCCGCCTGCAACAGAATGATCCCAAGCGCCGCAAGACCAAAGGTGCTGGAAAGAACGGTCATCAACGGATCCGCGTCGCCAAACGCAAACGCCGCCACCAGAACGGAGGTAATGGCAGAGACAACCAGGCTGGCTATATGAGGCGATTGCAGCCTTGCGTGCAGACGTCCCAGTGCCTGCGGTAGCATGGCCTCGCGCCCCAGGGCGAACAGATAGCGAGACGCGGCGTTGTGCAGGGCGATCGTCGCCGCAAGCGCACTGGTCATCATCAGGAATTCGACAGCAACGATGAAGGCCGGATGCAGATAGAGGCCGAACGCGCGGAAGATCAGCGTTCCGGGGTTCTCTCCAGCCGCTGCGACAACCTTGTCCTCACCGAAGCCAATGATGACAGCCCACATGGCGATCGCATAGAAGACCGCGATGAAAAGGACCGCGGCGATCAATGCTCGGCTGACCGTCCGATGTCCTTCCTGTGCCTCGTCGGTGTAGATGGCTGCGGATTCGAAGCCCAGAAACGAGCAGAAGGCGAACATTAGACCGAGACCGAAGGAGCCGCTGAAGACGCCCGACAGCTTGAAGGAGCCGAAGGTTACAACGGCGGGACTGGATGGCCAAAACACAGACACCACCAGAGCCACCAGGATTAGGATCTCGAGCGTCAGCAACACCGACAATAGACGCGCGCCGAGGGTAATTTCGCGATACCCCACCAATCCGACGGCAAGCAGCGACAGAGCCGCCCAAACCTTCCAGGAGAGATCGAAACCGAGATTTTCCGCGAAGAACACATTGGCGAAGAAGCCGAAACCGGCCGTGCTGCCCACAACCATCATGAGATAGACGACGATCGCCACGAATGCCGCAGCGCCGCCCGCGCGAGCGCCCAGCCCATGCCGGACATAGGCATAGAAGGCGCCGGAGTGAGTGACATGCGGGCTCATCCGTACGAAGCCCACCGCAAAGAGGATGAGCACGACGCCGGAAATCAGGTAGGAGGCCGGCATGCCCACGCCATTGCCGAGCAGCACCCCAAGCGCGCCATTACCGGCAATCGCCGCAAGCGGCGCTGCGGCAGCAACCACAAGAAAGAAGATATCGATAGCCCTAAGCGCCCGCCGGGGCGCGGAATTGGAAGTGGTCATCACCAGGGATCCTAAAAGGCGAGAGACGAGATGGAACCAGACGGACGTTCAGCGCTGCTCATGGCAGGGTGACACGCTTGCCTTCCAGCGGCGTCGACAAAGGCCCACGCAATAGCTGCTCATCAGGACCAAAGAATTTTGCCGAGGCGGTGCCCTTCAACGTGTTGCCGGAGACTTCGACTTCATAGGAAACCTCACCGCGACTGACGAACTTCGCCGTCTTCCGATCCGCGGTGACTTCCACGAATTTGCCGAGAATCTTGTCATGCTTGCGGATCCAGATGCCCTTCCCATCGCTATCGCTATTGTCCGGATTGCCCGCATCGGGATTGGCCTGCTGCATGGTGCCATCCGCGTTGAAGACGAACATGTGATGGGTAAACGGCGCATCGGGCGCGACAACGACCCAGGTTCCGACGATGTCATCCCGCTTTGGCTCTGCAGCTGAGGCAAGCGCGATCGGCACGGCAGCCAAAACAAGTGTCGCGATCGCCGGAATAGCTAGCGCCCGCCGGGCCAGCGGCGGCAAAAAACGTTGCAAATTCATCGATAATCTCCCAGTTGGTTTGATTGTTCGACATCTCGCCCAGCCGTTCCGCGACCCTTATTTTTATCTGCGGAAGCGGCTATCGGGCGGACCGTCAATTGTGGTTATCCGTTGTGCCAGGGCCGCCACAGCGCCTTGGCTTCGTTCCAATCGTCTTCGCCTTCCGGCGAAGATGGCGTGTAGCGCGCGCCGGGGACCGCGTGGTGCGGCAAGGTCCAGGTGCCGCGTTCTACCAGACGAGCAATGTTTGCCCGGTAGATCTCGTCGACGGCGGCATGGCGCTCGGGATCCACTTCCATCCACAGATTGCTGGGATGGATGGGCCTGTCGTACATGCGGGCGAAAAGCTCGGTGCGGAGGTCTTTCAGCCAATTCGAATTGAGATTCATGACACGAAACTGGCGAAGCGCCTCGATATCGATGACGGCTGCGACCATCGTGTTGGCGCCGCTTGCGGAATGGGACATGATGTTGCCGCGATAATCGACGATGTGCCCGTTTCCGCCGGCGATATCGATCGGGTGCCGCGAACTCGGCGAGAGATAGACCGGACCAATGTTCGGGCAGAGCATGTAGACGCTGTTGAAATCGGCATGGGCGCGATTCTGGATCATCCAGCTCCCTCCGCCCGGATAGCCTGAACCGGTCATCGGCATCGCCTCGGACGGCCGATAGATCACTTCGGCGCCTCCAAACGCCAAAGCGCGCACAGCTTCCGGATATTCGCCGTCAGAGCAGCATATTGTACCGATATTGCCGATATCGTTGGTTCGCAGCACGGGGTAGAAGGCCTCTATCCCGTCTCCAAAGCGCTCGACCCAGCGGTCATAAATATCGTGCGGCGTGCAGCTGCGCTCGCGGCACCAGATATGGTTCTTCGCGGCTCGATGGACGACGTCGCCCTTGCGATCGATCACAAAGAGCGTGTTGAAGAAACGATCCTCCATGACGTCCGGCCAGCGCGCTTTGCACTGTCCGATAATGTAGGTGTCGTAGTGACGTGCGAGCTTGCCGAGCGCTTCCGTTTCCTCGCCGGGAAGATCGATGAACATTTCCCTTGCGGCCGTGACATGCGGCATGTCGAAAATCTCGTCGGTGAAACCGGTCAACGCGCCCTCGGCCAGCGCGACGACCCGCACCGGCGCGTTGATCGAGCAGATGGAAATCGACGCGTGGATCGCCTCCTCGATGGTTTCGAGGTTATGGCGGATATGCCGCCTTTCGGCTGTTCCCGTGACGATCGTCGAAAGTCCGATCGCCATATAGGGCGCGACGTATTCGGGCCGCTTGTCCATGCATTGCTCCTCCTGCAATTGGGAAATTCGCGGATATGGAGTGCCGTAGCTTGTCGCGTGACGATGCTATCGGACGGCTAAATAACCGAGATCCCAGTCCCTGTTCGGGCACAGACCAAGGCTAGGAGACTTGCAGGGGCATGACTATGATACTGAGGTATTACATGGCTGGCCGTCGGCAGGAGTTTTAGCCATTACCGGCCCTCACCTACTTCAGCGTGGAAGCCAGCAAGAAGCCGGATCCTCCCGCCAGGCCAGGCCCTGGATGGGTCGACGCCCCGATGTGATAGAGACCGGGCACATGGGTCTTGTGATTGACGGATGTCTTGAACGGACGCCAGAGAAAGAATTGGTCGAGCCCGCAGAAGCCGCCATAGGGATCGCCGCCCACAAGATTGATATTCATGGCCTCCAGATCGGTGGGGGAGTAGCATCGCCTTGCTAGCACGGCCTCGTGGAAGTTTTCGATGTGGAGGCGCAGCATGGCTTCGACCCGGTCGGCAAAGGCTTCTCGCAGGGGTTCCGTCCAGCGGCCATCGGCGGGGCATTCGATTTCGCCCGCAGCGTCGCCCTTGATGAAGCGCGGCGTATCGGGCAACTGCAGCCACAGGATCGCACCGCCTTCCGGCGCGCGGCTCGGATCAAGCGCCGTCGGCTGCCCCACGCAAACGGTCGGCTCCGCCGGTAGAAGTCCGCGTTCCGCCTCATTGGCGGAGCGCGAGACGCCATCTAGGCCTGATGTCAGGTGCAATAGAGCGACCTTGCCCAATTCATCACCCTGTCGCCAGCGTGGCGGCGTCTTCAGCGCATAGTGCATTTGCATGTTGCCCTTGCCGTAGCGATAGGCCGACAACCCCTTGCTGACTTCCTGCGGCAGTGGCGCGGACAGGCCCTTCAAGAGGCTGTCGTAGAGCTGATTGGGCGTCACCGAGGCGATGACGCCGTGGCGCGCCTTCAGGCGCCGCCCGTCCGCGAGAACGACACCCCCTGCCCGGCCCGAGCCGTCCGTCTCGATGCCGGAGACATCGGCGCCCGTCATGATCTCGCCGCCGTGGTCACGGATCAGCCGCTCAAAGGCGCGCAGCAGGTTTTCCGCACCGCCCTTGACGATCGGGCATCCGGCCGCCTCGATGGCAAAGCCGATGACCCGCGCCATTTCCGCCGAGTAGTTGCTTTCCGGGCCGAGACCGCAATGCAGCACCCATGGCGCCCAGAGCGCGCGAATCTCCTCGGAATTATAGGTCGTTTCAAGATAGCCACGTGCCGGAGCAAGCGCTTCTCCGAACCAGGCCGCCAAGCCACGCAGGCCCCGCTTCCATGCCTCCCTTGCCACTAGCTTGGCCGTTTTGCTGGACCAGAGATTGCCGCCGAGAAGCCCAAAGACGAAGCCGGCATTGCCCGCAAACCGGCTCATGTCCGCGTCGAACGCCTTTCCATCTCCCGGACAAATCGTCTCAAAACGATCGATGTTGCTTTTGCGATCCATCGCGAGAATTGCATGACTGCCATCGGGTCGCAGCACTCCGGTCGGCAAAGGCGAATGGCAGAATTCCAGTCCGCGCGCTTCAAGATCCTTGCCGACGGCGCCGTAGGCCGGAGACGTCAGGAAAAGCACCATCGTCGTTGCCATGACATCGTGCCTGTAGCCGGAGGCCGTGATTTCCTCCGTGCGCAGGCAACCGCCAATGCGGTCATTGCGCTCCACAAGCAGGACCTTTTTGCCCTTCTTTCCGAGCATGGCGGCCGCGACGAGCGCATTGATGCCACTTCCGATGATGATGTAATCCGGTTCAGCCATAATCTACCTCAAGCGGGAAAGACCCCGCCTGATATGGCGGGGCATGTTTTCTCTTTACGATGTCGCCAAGGTGCAGCGCGTCCTTTTTCGCCGCTCAGGCGGCGAGCCGCTGCAGATAGGCGTCCGCTTCCTCCGGTATGGCGAACCATGGGAAGAAATCCCTCGGATCGTTGAAGCCGTTGGCAATGCGATGGGCAAGCGCCGGATAGGCTTGAGCCGACCCCATGATGTTGAGGACATGCGGCGGTGGCGGTGAAAGCAGCGCATTCGTCCAACCGACGACATATTGTGCATAGCTCCAATAGGCCTCGAAGGTCGCGTGCATGAAAGCCGCATCGAATGCCCTTTCTCCATGCGCCAGGATGGCGTCGAGATAGCATTTCGCCGCCTTCGAGGCGTTGTTGGAACCCTGACCGGTGATCGGATCGTTGAGGCAGACCGCGTCTGCAAGACCGAGCACCAGCGCGCCGGACGGCAGATGGCCGATCGGTTTGCGGACCGTCGGCGCGAAGGCGCCCGCCAGACGGCCGTTGTCGTCGGTCAGCGCGACATGCCGGCTGCGCTCGCCTTCCCACGGCAGAAAGGTATCGAGAATCCATTTCGACTTTTCAAGGTGCTGTTCAGGAGATGCAACTTCTTTCCAACAGTCCATCGGGCCGCCCGGAATACCCTCGAACACCATGATGTCGCAGGGGCCGGTGGTCGTGATTGCCGGGAAATTGAAGTATTCGCCGACGCCGGGGATCAGATTGAAGTTCACGGCGGAATACTCAGGGCGAGGCGTCATGCCGGTGACATAGGTCAGCGCCAGCGCCCGCTGCGGTTTGTCGAAGGGCGAACGCTCCGCATCGCGCTCGAACATCTTGGCGATATCCCCCTTCCCGGCCGCGACGATCACGAGATCGCTTTGCCGGGCATAGGTTTCGAGGTCTTCGATACCGGCATCATGGATGGTCAATTGACCGCCGCGACGCTCGAACTCCGCCATCCAGCGCGGTACCTTTACGCGCTGATCGACGCTTTGCGCCGGACCATCCAGCTTACCGTTCCATTCGATCGCCTTGCTGCCGGAACCGTCCGGGGCCGGCACGACGAAATTGATGGAATCCACCGTCGGACAAGTCTCGTCCCAGAAGTTGAGCCCGAGATCACGCTCGTTCTGCAGGGCGGCATCGAACATGCATTGGCTCGAAAGCACTCGTCCAACGGCGATTTCCTCCGCCGTCCTATTTTGCACGACATGAACCGCATGGCCTGCATCCAGAAGACCACAGGCAAGCTGCAGTCCCGATTGGCCGCCACCGACGATGGTGAAATTCCGCTTTTTTGTCATCTCGCTCCCCTTATCTCTTTGAAATCGTGACACTCGGCACTCAGTCCATTAGTCGCGGAATCGCCGGTTCGTTCCGCTCTGGTCCCATTGCCGTGTAACCGCCGTCGACGCGGATATCCGTGCCGGTGATGAAGCTCGCATTGTCCGAAAGCAGGAAGGCGACGGTCTCCGCCACCTCCTCCGGTCCGCCCGTACGGCCCAGAAGATGAAAATCCTTGGCGACGCTGTCTGCCTTCTCGCGGGTGTTTTTCGTCAGTTCCACCATGACGTTGCTCCAGGTCCAGCCCGGCGACACGGCGTTGACGCGAATGCCTTCCGGTGCAAGATCCATGGCCTGATTGCGAGTGAGCTGCAGGATCGCCGCCTTGGAAACGGGATAGACCCAACGCCCGGTCTGGGCGACGCGCGACGAAATGGAGCCGAAATTGACGATGGCGCCTTTGTTTTTCGCGAGATGCGGACGAGCGGCCTGCATCAGTGCAATCGATCCCAGAATGTTGACATCGAAGGCCTTGAGCCAGTCGGCGCGGGTGGTGTCGGCGCCATTGTCGAGATAGGTGCAGGCGACGTTGACAAGAAAGTCCAATCGTCCGGTTGCCTTTACTGTCTCGTCGATCAGAGATTTGATGTCATCGTCGCTGGTGATGTCGGCTTTGATGAAACGGACATTCTTGCCGCAGCGCTCTGCTGCCGCCTTGCCGGCTTCGCTATTGATATCGGCAATGACCACCGACACCCCGTAATCAGCCAGCACCTTGGCAACGCCTTCACCGATCAGCGTGGCCCCGCCGGAGACAATCGCAGTTTTACCTTCCAGTCCACGCATGGACATTCCCCTTTTTTGCTTTGGATTTTCAAAAAAAGATGCGCTCAGGCGACGGCTGCCGCCGTCAAAAATGCGCCGTTGCCGTAGAGCAGCGGATCATCTCGCCCTTCGGACAGGTGCGTGGCTGCGACCTGACCGATCAGGATGAGATGCGTGCCGAACTCCTTGACCTCGGCGAGTTCGCATTCGAACGTTACCGCCGTATCATGCAGCACCGGTGCCCCTGTCTCGATCGCTCTCCATTTGCCAGAGGCAAAACGTTCTTCGCGCACGAGGCCGGCACGACCGGCAAAGACCTCGGCGACATCAAGCTGATCGGACGACAGCACGTTGACGGCGAAAACGCGCGTACTTTCCACCACCGCTGCCACCGAGCTGTTGCGGTTGACGCAGGCGACCAGAGATGGCGGCTCGGTCGAGAGCGAACAGACGGCCGTCGCAGTCAGCCCACAGCGCTGCCCCGTGCCATCGATGGAGGTAATAATCGTGACGCCGCCAGCCAGCTTGCGCATGCCGGCGCGGAATTCCTCGCTACCCATCTTTTTCGTTCCCTTGGCGAATGGATTTTAGATCCATTTCATGCTTAAAATTTCCCCGATGTTCCGGCGAAGTGGAGCGCGCGGCAATCCAGATTGCGCGAGGTGATATCCAGAATCGGCAACAGGCGGCCTGAAACCTCACTTTCGAAAGCAATCGCGGCGAAGGCAGTCATGGGCGGAATGATCGGAATAGAGGCACTACGATCGAGCGGCGACCAGCGGGTGGACACCTGCGATGTCGACGACGCGCGCACGGCGATCGGACAGATCTTCTGCCCGCACTTCCTCATGGTAACAGGCAAAGCGGAACAAGGTTTTCATGCGCGCCATCGCTTGGTGAAAGAGACCGGCTACTCCATCAATCTCGTCTCCTACGGTGCCGAAGTGGAGATCGATCCGGGAGAGCTTTCCCGCTTCTTTCTGCTGCAGATCCCGATCAAGGGTGAATCCCTGGTGAAGTGCGGCACGAGCCAGACGCTGACCGTTGCGGGCAAAAACGCCACGCTTCTGTCTCCGACACTCTCGACTCGGATGCTTTGGAAGGAAGGCTGCGAAAAGCTGATCGTCCTGATGGAGCGCGGCCCTGTTGAAGATTATTTGAGGAAACTCATCGATAGTGAACCCGGCAGGATTGAGTTCGATGCCGCTGTCGATCTTACTTCGCCCATCGGGCAAGGCATTTTGCGCCATGCGGATCTCATGCTGTGTTCCTCGCTCGAGGCCAATATGCCGCTCGCATACAAAACCATGCTCCGCGACGGATTGACGAGCCTGCTTCTATCTGGATTGCGGCACAACCATCAGCCGGCCCTCGCAAGACCCGCACCGGACGGTGGGCCTATAGCCGTTCGTAGAGCAGACGAATACATCCGCTCAAATGCGACGCATGCAATCACGACCGGCGATATTGCCCAGGCTGCCGGCATTCCCCTGCGCACATTGCAAGACAGCTATCGCCGAGCTCGCGGACACACATTGCTCGAGGCTGTACAGAGTGCTCGCCTCGAAACACTGCGCCGGACGCTGCTTGCGGGCGAGACCGACCTTACCGTCGCGGATGCGGTCTTTGCTTGCGGTCTTGGCCATCTGGGCCGTGCGGCATTCGCCTATCGCGAGCGCTTCGGCGAAAGCCCTTCCGAAACCTTACGCCGGACGAAAAACTGACCAAGTTTGATAACGGGCTGTTTCCGGCCCGAAGAACAGACTTGGGTACGACCATCGGCCGCAGTCAACCCTATCCTCATAACCACGTTTAGACATTCAGGTGTCGAGGTCGCCGGTCACCGACGGCCACTTTATCACGGTATCTTCCGGTCCAAGCACACGGCCATCCTGCGAGCGCAGCTCGAGCTTTCGCACAGGCATCCCGACCTTGCGATCGACGAGAAGCACATGCTTCTCGTTGGGCTCGAAGAAGAAGTCCTCTCCCCATTGCCGCAAAGCGACCAGAAGCGGGAAAAGGCCCCGGCCCTTCTCCGTGAGTACATATCCCTGATAGGGGCTTCCATCCGATGCCGGCACCAAATCCATGATACCGTGGGCCACCAGATTGCGCAGCCGAGCCGAAAGAATGTTCTTCGCAAGCCCCAGGCTCTTCTGAAACTCACCGAAACGCCGCAGACCGCTGAAGGCGTCGCGAATGATCAGCAACGACCACCAGTCGCCGATCGCGTCCAAAGGTCGGGCAACGCCGCACATTGAATCCTTGTGACTAATTCTCTTTGCCATTTCGTTCAGCCCGTGCTCCATGCTGGCTCAGACATAATGGTTGCAAACTAAAACCGCAAGTGATAGCCGGTTCGTAGTTTTAATATGCAACCACGGAGGCCGCACAATGAAGCAACCGCGGAACGGGAGTTCACATGACGCAGTATCGTCGAGTTGATGTTGACCGGGTTGAAGTCTTCTGTCGGGAAGCAGGCCACCCCGATCGCCCGACATCGGTCATTGCACGCTTGAGGAACAATCCGAGGTGATCGCCACTCATGTCAAACATTTCGCGACAACGCTTCGAGGCGGTTCTGAAAATCCACCCCATTTCCCAGTCCCAACGCATGCTTCATCACGATCCCAACACGTAACCGCATCAAAGAAAGAACCAAGTCATGAACATATCGGACGCCACATTCGGCGGCACCTTTCCATTTGCGCCGCATTTTAGCCGAGCACCTGGCTTTCAAATGCACTATGTCGACGAAGGGCCGCGGGATGGCGGAGTGGTGCTGTGCCTGCACGGCGAGCCCACCTGGGGCTATCTATTCCGCCACCTGATCCCGATTGCGAGCCAAACACTCCGGGTGATTGTTCCTGATCATATGGGCTTCGGCAAGAGCGAGACGCCGCGTGACCGCACCTACTGGCTGCAGGATCACGTCGACAATCTCGAGAAATTCGTGCTTGCGCTCGACCTGCGCGACATTACCCTCGTCATGCATGATTTCGGTGGCCCTGTCGGCATGGGGCTGGCCTGCCGCCATCCGCTCTGAATTCGACGCGTAATTTCGGCCAACGCCCCGACGCCATTCGGCCAACACGATCTATTTGAGCGGATCGCCGCCAATGCTCGCACCGCGCCCTGGTTCCAATGGATAGCGAAGGCCAACAAAGACGGCGGCCTTGATTCGGTGCTCGAGCAGCTTTCTTTCAGCATCCTCAGCACATTGAAGCTCAACGGCTTCGAGAACAACGCAATCATTACAGACAAATGGCTCTCCGCCTATGCAGCCCCCTTCGCTACGCCGGCCGACTGTCTCGGTGCAATCGGCTGGGCGAAAGGGTTCGCGACAGGCGCTCACACGTTCGAGACGCCCGATGCATCCGCTGATCGTGTGATCCGTGCCAAGCCCGCATTGGCAATATGGGGCGAAGTCGACCGCACGCTTGCGGCAGAACACTTCCTGCCGCTATTTGCGTCGGTGTTCCCGACAGCCCCGGTCAAACATCTTGGCGGCGTCGGACACTATTGCTTCGAAGATGCACCGGAAACCATCGCAATGCTGATCATGGACTTCCTCCGTCAATCCTGACGGCATTCTCTGAGATTGGCGTCCAATACTAAGCGGTGTCACCGCCAATTTGGTTTTAATTTAAAACCTCTTGGCAGTGAGCTACAACAAATTGTGGCTGCCTGCGCTCGTGCGTTTGCTGAAATTCCTCCGCGAATGCAACGTTCCCTATCGCCAGCCGAGGTTCAGAAAACTCCCGTCACAGTGCGCCCGTCCTTCTTTTCGATAATCCGCCAAATGCTGCGAACCTTCGCAATGCAGTGCCCAGCCGACGTTATCCTGGTATCCACGAACGCCAAGGAACTCCCTCGCTTGTCGATGACGCACTCGCAGATCACCGGCTGATCGATGGGGGCCGCGCGCAGGAAATGGACATCTGTCTGCACCGTCGTGTAGCCGAAACCTGGGGCTGCACTTCTTAAGGTGTTGGCGGCGGCGATATCGGCCAGCGTCATGATCATGCCGCCGTGAAGGACGCCACTTCTGTTTCGGTGATGGTCTTGAGGATCCAGGCGGTACTGGCTGCGCCCATCGCTTTCGGCGGCAATGAATATCGGGCCGACCAGCGCGGAGAATCCTTGGCTGTCGAGTTGTGTCCACTGGTCGGCAAAGGAGGGAAATTCCATCGAGCCCTCAAGCGGTTGAAGATTGGTGGATATAGACCGGGGAACATCGTTGCGGCTTGCGCTGACCCGGAATTTGCCGCAAGCAAGGCTAAACCTGCGAATACGCCATGGGTACCCGATGGGTAGTATCAAGCCGCAAAGCCGCTGAGAAAGCTTTGCAGCAGGTACGGTAACCTGGGCGACGGATAGCCCCCTTCCTGGACGACTAGCGTCTTTCGACATAGTTTGCCAAGACGTTCCCCCATGCGCCGGAAGCCATCCTCATCAACGCGCATGCAGGCGAAAGGATCGTCGGAGGAAGCGTCAAGCCCGAGGGCAACGATCATAACATCCGGCATAAACGCACTCGACGTTTTGCAAGCCAAATCCACGGCCTCAAGATAGACGTCGCTGCCGCTCATGAGGGGGATCGGGATATTGCGATTGAAACCATGACCGGGACCCGCGCCCAGTTCGTCCGCATAGCCCGAATAATAGGGGTAAAGATAGGCCGGATCGCCATGCACCGAAACCGTGAGCACATCGGAACGATCATAGAAGATGGTCTGCGTTCCGTTGCCGTGATGCACGTCGACGTCGACGATCGCAACACGAAACCCCTTCCGCGCTGCGAGCTGGGCTGCAATCGCGGTATTGTTGAGGTAGCAGAAGCCGCCCGCCGTGTCGGCATAGGCATGATGGCCCGGCGGCCGGCAGAGGGCATAGACACGCTCCTCACCTTCCAAGACCCGCATCATTGCGTCCGTTGCCGTGTTGGCACTTGCCTTAACCGCCTCCCAGGTTCCATCGAGGAGAACGCAGCTGGCGTCCGCCTGGAAGTATCCGGCACGCCCCAATATGTCCACCGGCTTGCGGTTCATATGAACCGTCGGATGCACGCTGGCGCGCATCTCCGGGCCGTTAGCCGGAGATTTCTGCCATTCGGCAAACCCGTTTTGCAGGAAGTCGAGATAATCAGCATCATGGACAGCGGCAATGACGTCGGCTCCATGTTCAGCCGGCGCAACGAGTTTGGCGCCGAACATCTCAAGACCCTGCCTGAGCATGATGATGCGATCCGGCTGTTCGGGGTTCGGCGCGAGCCTACCCCCCGCCAGCCGGGTCAACGGCCGGTGCAAAGACTGACGATCATCGAATACGGCCAGCATCTGGCTTCCCTCCTTGATCGGCTCTCAGTCGAGCTTGCCGCCGGTGCGGGTATAATCGTCGAGCGCCGTGTCGAGCGCACGCTTGAAGCGGTCGGCGATTTGCTCGATCTGCGCTATCGTCGAGATCAGCGGTGGCGCGAAGGCGATGGCCGAGCCGAGCGAACGGCAAACGAGACCATTCTGGAAGGCATGGTTTTGCACTCCGAGACCGAACTGGAGCTCCGGAGCAAAGGCTTCGCGGGTTTTCTTGCTGCGTACGAGTTCCACACCCCACATCAGGCCGACGCCGCGAACTTCACCAACGAGAGGGTGATCAATCAGCGGGCTGAAGAGCTTGCCCAAATGGTCGCCGAGCGCCTTGACGCCGTCTATGACACCATCTTCCTCATAGATGCGCAGCGTTTCTACACCCACCGCGCAGGCGACCGGATGTGCACCATAGGTATAACCATGGCCGAACACGCCGATCTTCTCGCTTTGCGCGCGCATCCCCTCATAGATCCGCTCCGAAAGCAGAACGGCTGACAGAGGCATATAGGCCGAGGTCAGCGCCTTTGCGCAGGTGATGATGTCCGGGTGCATCTCATAGGTTTGGGTTCCCCACCAATTGCCCGTGCGACCGAAACCGGTAATGACTTCATCCGCGACAAGAAGCACATCATGCTTCTTCAAGACCGTCTCGATCTTCTCGAAATAGGTCTTCGGAGGCAACACAACCCCACCAGTCCCCATAGCGGGCTCAGCAAAGAAGGCAGCGACCGTTTCCGGCCCTTCCGCAACGATCAGTGCATCGAGCTCTTCCGCAAGGCGCGTCGCAAAATCCTCTTCGGTTTCGCCCGGCAGTCCCTCGCGGTAAAAATGCGGGCAAGTCACGTGCAGGAAGCCGTCGAGCGGCAGGTTCCAGTCGCGATGAAGATGCGGCAGGCCGGTGATGCTGGCCGACGCGATCGACGTGCCGTGATAGCCACGCTTGCGGGCGATGATCTTCTTCTTTTCCGAGCGGCCCTGCGAATGGAAATAATACCAGATGAGCTTGACGGCCGTATCGTTCGCTTCCGATCCGGAGCTCTGAAACAGAACCTTCGACATCGGCACAGGGGCATGGCGCAGCAGCCGATCCGAAAGCTCGATGCCCGGCTCAGTCGACCTGTGTGCAAAATTCTGGTAGTAGGGCAAGGTGTTGAGCTGGCGTGTGGCGGCATCGACAAGACGCTTCTCGCTCATCCCGAGCGCAGCACACCACAGGCCCGACATGCCTTCGATATATTGCTTGCCTTCATCGTCGTAGACATAGGCGCCCTCGCCGCGGGCCATGATCGTCGGTCCGATCTTTTCGTGAAGAGCCAGATTGGTCTGCGGATGGATCTGCACGGCAATGTCGCGCATGCGAAGTGAATTATGAAGCATGATTTCCTCCTGAACACGGCCGAGCAGGCCGTCAAATTAAAGAGCTGCCGCCTTGGTTTTACGTCGGATGAATTGGGCACCGATCAGAATGATGATCGATGCCACCACCAGCATCGACGAGATGGCAGCGACCGTGGGGTCGACCTGATCACGGATGTTGGCGAACATGCGTTTTGTCAGGGTCGAATTCGCACCGCTCGACACGAACATCGAGACGATCACCTCATCGAACGAGGTGATGAAGGCGAAAAGCATGCCCGACAGAATGGAGATCTTGATCTGTGGAAGCGTGACAGTGAAGAAAGCATATGCGGGCGACGCTCCGAGGCTGCGGGCCGCGCGCTCCTGGTTCAGGTCGAACCCTGAAAGACCGTTGGAAACCGCGATCATGACGAAAGGGATGGCAAGCGTCGTATGCGCGAGGATCAGCCCCGTCAGTGTGTTGTTCATTCCAATTCTTGCGAAGACGAAGAACACGCCGATCGCAACGAAGATCAGCGGCACCATCATCGGTAAGAGAAGAACGCCTCTGATCACGGTCTTGAAAATGCTGGTCGATTTGAAGAGCCCATAGGCGGCAAGCGTTCCGAGCAAGGTTGCAAGCACTGTCGTGGCGCCGGCGACCTTGAAGGAGACGATCGCCGACTGCCGCCATTCCGGCGACGAAAAGAAGGCGTCGTACCAGCGCAGGCTCCAGGCTCGCGGCGGAAATTCAAGATACTGCGATTCCGAGAAGGACATGGGTATGACGATCAGGCAAGGTATGATCAGAAACGCCAGGATCAGGCCGACGATGGCATAGAGCCAGAGCCGGTCCGCATGGGTAATCTGGGTCGATGTAACTGGAGCTCTCAACATCACACGCCCCCCTTTGTGACGCTTGCGGCCCTGAACAGCGCATTGACGATCCAGAGGATTGCGCCCGTGACCACGAGGAGCACGACGCTGAGTGCGCTGGCGGCACCCCAATTGGCAAATTTGGCAATCATATCAGCGATCTGGGTCGACCACATCGCGACGCGGCCGCCACCCAGCAACGCAGGCGTAAGGTAGTAGCCAAGGCACAGCACGAAGATCAGTGCGACGCCGGTGGCAACACCCGGCAGCGACAGCGGCAGGAAAACCTGACGAAAGGCCTGTGCCGGAGATGCCCCGCAATTGGCGGCCGCACGCATCAGAACGGGATCGATGGTTTTCATCGACGCATACAGCGGCAGGATCAGAAACGGCAGCATGATATGGACCATGCCGACGATCGTGCCCGTCATATTATTGACCAGTGGTAGCGGCTCGGAGATAAGGCCGAGATTGACGAGCCAAGTGTTGATCAACCCCTGGCGCTGAAGCAGCACGAGCCAGGCATAGGTGCGCACCAGAACCGACGTCCAGAATGGCAGAATGATGAAGATCATCAGTATCTGCGCCGCTCGGTCGGAAAGCTGCGACAGAAGATAGGCAACCGGATAGCCGAGCACGACACAGATGACGGTGACGATCGCCGCGACCTTAAAGGTCGTCAGGAAACTATCCACATAGGCCGGCCGCAACAGGCGCGCATAGTTTTCCGCCGAAAGCGCACCCGAGGCATCGTACAGCGACATCCAGGCCAGCCAGGCAAAAGGGATGATCAGAATGACCGTCACGAGGCAGAAGGCCGGCAGCGACAACCCGACAAACGCCAACCCGGTCTTGCGCCTTGAGCTTTGCAGCACACCGATATTAAGCCGTGATGTCATGACATTCGCATCGGCCATCGTCACAGGCGGGCTCCTTCGACGACGACACTTGCCTCGGGCGACATCCATAGTGCCAGCTGGTCACCGGGAGCCGGCAAGGCAACCGTCTCGCTGCCGGTGTGCCGGATCGAAATTTCAGTATCCTCGCGCAGCTCCAGCGACACCATGTAACTGTCACCAAGATAGGTCACGTCGGTCACCGTCCCTTCTATGCGGTTGTCCTGCTCGGCATTACCCTGCCAGCGCAGCCGCTCGGGACGAACCATGAGCCAGGCGTCATTGCCTGCAATCTGAGGCTCTCTTGCAAGCCTCAACACCCGCCCATCGAGCAGGAAGGTCGAACCATTGCCCCTCACCGCAACGAAGCGGGTATCGCCCATGAAGCCGGCGACAAACTTGCTGTTCGGCGCATCATAGATGTTCTTCGGCGAGTCCAGCTGCATGATGCGGCCGCCGTCTAGGACAGCGATGCGATCGGACATCGTCAATGCCTCCTGCTGGTCGTGGGTGACATAAATCGTCGTCATGCCGAGCCTGCGATGCAGACGCTTAAGCTCGATCTGCATGTGTTCGCGAAGATTCTTGTCGAGTGCCGAGAGCGGCTCGTCCATCAGCAACAGCTTCGGTTCGAAGACGATGGCGCGCGCCAGAGCCACGCGCTGCCTCTGCCCGCCCGACAGCTCGTTGATGCGTCGGCCGGACAGATGCGCCATATGGACGGTCTCCAGCGCTTTCAACACCTTCGACTTGAGTGCCCCGGCCTCGACCTTCCGTAACTTCAGCGGATAGGCCACGTTCGCAAAGACATCCATATGCGGAAAGAGTGCATAATTCTGGAAAACCATGCCCAGATCGCGCTTGTGCGGCGGCTTTGTGATGAATTCCGCACTATCGACGAGAAGACTTCCGCTATCCGGCCGCTCGAAGCCGGCAATGACATTCAGGAGTGTCGTCTTGCCCGAGCCTGACGGACCTAGGAGCGTCAGAAACTCTCCCGCGGCGATGTCGAGCGATATGCCGTTCAGAGCCTGGTAGCTTCCGTAGGCTTTGCAAATCTGGCGTATCGAAACCGAACCCGATGTCATTGCCATTCTCCGTATTCGATATGCGTTAGTTCGACATCAGCAGGCTGTAGTCCTCGCGCACGAGGGCATTGTTATCCCGCCACCAATTGGCATTCAGAAAAGTCTGCTTCCTGACGTTTTCGGGGGACATGTTCGACTTGGCAAGAACGCCCGCCGAGAACTTCTTGACCTCAAAGGCCCGCGAATTTGTCGGACCGTAGTAAGGCATCATTTCCGGAATTCGCGCCTGCACTTCGGGTGACACGACACCTGCAATGAACTTCTGCGCGGCGGCGACATGCTGCGAGCCTTTCAGGATGGCCAGGCAGCCATAGCCGAGAATGGCATCCTGATAGGTGTATTCAACCGGCGCACCATCCGTGATGACGTTGGCGACGCGGCTGCCCCAGATCGCCATCATGTCCACTTCTTTGTCCTTGATCAGTTGCGCCGACTGGGCGCCCGACGACCACCAGACCGCGACATCCTTCTTGATCTTGTCCAGCGATGCGAGAGAACGCTTGGTATCGAGCGGATAGAGCTTATCCTTGTCGACACCGTCGGCCAGAAGGGCGATTTCCATCATCTCCTGCGGATAGGTGCTGAGCGCGCGACGGCCGGGGAAGTTTTTCACATCCCAGAGATCCTTCCAGGATTGGGGCTTTTTGTCCTTGTAGACATCCGTTCGCCAGGCGAGCACTACCGAATAGGTGTTGGTCGCGATCCAGTTGTCGCCATAGGCGAGCTTGTCGAAGCCATTGGTGTCGATGACCTTATAGTCGAGCGCCTCGAACAGGCCCTCCTTGCCGCCGACGGCACATTCGTCGGCACCGAGATGGACGACATCCCAAGTTGGAGAGCCGGACTGGACCTGAACGCGGACTGCGGCGAGCCCGTCATGCGTCTCCTCTCGCAGATCAACGCCGGCGGCATCGGCCGCCGGCTGCCAGATCGTTTTGCGCAGATCGGTCTGCAGGTTGCCGCCAAAGCCGGCGATGGTCAGCGTCGTATTCGCAGCCAAAGCCGGAACCGCAAGCGAAACCATCATCGCCGCACCCAATAGTCCGGCCACTCTATGCCGAAGCGAAATCATGCTTGCTCCTCCCAAGAGACAGATCCAATGGCGTCCCGTCGTTCCCCTGACGGGATCGACACGGTCGACAAGTCGACAGCACCATGCCAATCTAGTTCACAGACTTAACCATATCGTTCACCTTGTCAACTATATTGATGCGATATTTTGCGACGACATGGCAGAGAGCGCAAAGTTTCGCTACGCCGGAACACAACAAGACTCATGAAAGGAATGCAGAGTGCGAAACCGCGACGAACTTGAAGCGAAATCCGGCAACTACTTCGAGCGACACGCCAGCGACACGGCAAAGGAAGCGGATATTCGCGACCTTTTTTCGTTTCAATTGCAGCGATTGGCGGGACTTTCGACGCGTATTGCAGCTCTGTCGATACGACCGAAATACGGCGTAACACCGCGGGAATGGCGCGTCCTGGCCGTTCTCAAATATCTGGGGGAAGTGCCCCTGCAGGAGTTGGCAAAGCACAGCGGCCTGCTCAAAAGCCAGATGAGTCGCACTGTTTCGGCAATGATCGAACGGGGATATATCGCCAAAACAGCCAATCCGGATGACGGTCGCAGCATATTGCTGACACTCAGCCCTGAGGGCCTCGATCTCTCACGCAAGATTCTGGACGATTCCTTCCAGCGCAACGAAGAAATGCTCTCGACACTGAGCCATGCGGAACAGCAAATTCTCGTGGAACTCTTGCGCCGCGTCACACGGACAAGCAGCAAATACTATCACGAGCTAAGAAGCTCCGCCTCCCAGTCGGATCTCCGTAGCATGGAGGAGGAATGAAGCGCGTGGAAATTTTCGATAAGAAATGTAGTTGACAATGTGAACAAATAAATCCATCTCTACCAACAGTCGGATGGAGGTGAGGCATGTCGGCCAGGGTCATAATCTGTGAATGTTTTGCGCGTGATGGGCTGCAGCACGAAGCCGTCACCATTTCCACCAAGGAAAAGATTTCGCTGATCGACGCCTTCTCGGATGCGGGCTTTCCGCGCATCGAGGCGACAAGCTACAGCAGCCCCTTACATGTCCCTGCCTTTGCCGATGCGTCACAGATATTGGCAGGCATCCGCAAACGGCAGGGATCGAGCTACAAGGCCACCTGTCCTAATCCAAAAGCAGTCCGGCGCGCGCTCGCTGACCTGGAGGCCGGCCATGGCGCAGATGAGATCAGTCTTCTTGTTTCTGCGACTGAATCACACACGCAGCGCAACCTGCGAACGACACGAGACGCGCAATGGGCAAACGTCGCCGAAATGGTTGATCTCGCCGCCGGGCGCTTCCGTCTGATCGGCGTGATTTCCATGGCGCTCGGCTGCCCTTTCGAGGGCAAGGTGGATCCGAAATCCGTGCTTGCCGATCTCGCGCGTTTTGCGGAACTCGGCGTCACCCATGTCTCGGTCTGCGATACCACCGGCCACGGAACGCCAAGCAGCGTGCACGGCCTTTTCGAACGACTCATGCGCGAACTGCCGGAAGTGACGGCCATCGCGCATTTTCATGATAGCCGCGGCACCGCGCTTGCCAATTGCCTTGCCGCCTATGAAGCTGGATGCCGCTGGTTCGACAGCGCAATCGGCGGTGTTGGCGGTCACCCCACGCAGATCACTTACGGCGAGGGCTATACGGGAAACGTGGCAACGGAAGATCTGGTCAACCTGTTCGAGGCGGAAGGGATCGATACCGGCCTCGACCTCGAGAAGCTGCAGGAGGCTTCCCGCCTCTGCGAGGCAATCCTCGGGCGCGAACTGCTTAGCAGGGTCGCACGCAGCGGCTACGGCCATCTCGCAGCATAGGATCAGGAAATGACTGAACCATACACATCCATCCTTCTTGTCGAGAGCCGCGGCGCGGTTCGCATCATTACGATGAACCGACCCGACAAGCTCAACGCATTGAACACCGAACTGACGCAGGCGATCCATGATGCGCTGGTCGAAGCGGATAGCGCCCCGGAAATCCGTGCAATCGTGCTTGCCGGCAGTGGCCGCGGCTTCTGCGCCGGCGCCGACCTCGCCGAATTCGACACGCTGACTCCGGACAACCAGGATCTCGTCGACCGGCGCGCCGATCTGACGTGCCGGACGCAAGCCATGATGCAGGGCCTTTCCAAACCAATCGTCTCGGCGGTGCAGGGGGCAGCCATCGGCGGCGGCGCCGGCCTTGCCATCGGTTGCGACATGATGGTGGCCGCCACCAACCTGAAATTCGGCTATCCGGAATTGAAGCACTCGATTGTCCCGGCCCTGGTCATGACCGGGCTGCAACGGTCGCTCGGTCGCAAGGCAGCCTTCGAAATGATCAGCCTCGGACGGCTGATCGGCGCCGAAGAAGCACTTTCCCTTGGCCTGTGCAATCGTGTCGTCGCACCGGAGGCACTGCTTGATGCGGCGCTCGAGATTGCCGAAGCCTGGGCGACGGCCAATCCGCTTGCCATGGCTGCCGCCAAGTCCCTCTACTACCGGGTTGGCGACCTTCCCTACGACGAGGCGATGGTCGCAGGCCGTGAACTCAACGCGAAGATGCGCAGCTTCCGCAGGGAGGCAAAATGAAACCGCTCGACGGCATTCGCATCCTGGACTTCTCGCGCGTTCTGGCCGGACCGATGGCAACGCAGATCCTGGCCGAACTTGGCGCGACGGTCACCAAGGTAGAAAGACCAAAAGGCGGTGACGAATCCCGCCTCTTCGAGCCACGGCTTCCGGGTGGCGAGAGCGCCTATTTCTTCGCCTTCAACCGCGGCAAGCGATCCCTCACGCTCAATCTGAAGTTGCCGAAAGCTCAGGACATCGCCGCCCGGCTTGCCGCGCGCCACGATGTCGTACTCGAGAATTTCCTGCCCGGCGATATGGAACGCTTCAATCTCGGCTATGCCCGCCTCTCAGCACTCAATCCGGGACTGATCTACGTGTCCAACACCGGCTTCGGTCAGACCGGCCCCTATCGCAACCGTGCAGGTTATGACACCGTCTTCCAGGCGCTGTCCGGCGTGATGCACCTGACTGGCCATCCGGACTCGCCACCGGCGAAGACCGGCGTACCAATTGCCGATATGACGGCTGGTCTGTGGATCGCCATCGCTATTCTCACCGGGCTCGTCGGGCGTGGACGCAGCCAGAAAGGTTGCCATATCGATCTCGCCATGATGGATATTCAGGCGAGCCTTCTCGCTCTTGCCGCGGCGCGGCTTTTCGCACTGAACGAAGACATATCGAGATCCGGCACCGAACATCCGGGCAGAGTACCTTCGGCCGCATTCCAGTGCCGCGATGGCGGATGGCTCCATATCAGCGGCAGCGATCAGCATTGGTTGCCTATGTGCAAAGTGCTTGGGCTCGACGATCTGGCGTCCGACCCTGTGTTGGCGCCGAATGCCGGGCGCGTCGCCAACCGCAAACGGGTGATGGACAATATGAGGACGGCGATTGCAACCCGCGAGCGGGCAGAGCTCGCGGAGGCGCTGCGCGCAGTTGGCATCCCTGCGGGCGAAGTCAACACTGTCAGGGAGATCCTCAACGATCCCCATATGCAGGCCCGCGAAGTGGTCGGGTCATTCGTTCACCCGACCGAAGGGGAATTCCCAGCCCTGCGCACGCCGATCGGTTTCGATGGCTTCGAACCGCCGGAGATCGGCTGCCCGCCGCTGCTCAGTGCCGACACCGAATTTCTGCTCAAGGACGAATTGAATTTGAGCGACGCCGATATCGGCGCGCTCCGCAGCGAGGGGGTCATCTAATGACGTCAACCCAGGATGCCGTATCGGTGACGCAGGATGGTGCGATCGCCCGGATCGTTCTCAATCGGCCACAGGCCCGTAACGCACTTAATCTGGAAATGTGCGTTGCGCTTCGCGAGGCGTTCCAACGGATGGATGCTGAGCCCGATATCCGCGTCGTCTTGCTGTCGGCGAAGGGGCCGGTCTTCTGCGCCGGCGCCGATCTGAAAGAGCGAGCCGGCAAGGATGAAGCCTGGGTGATCGCCCGCAGACATGCCTCCTTTGCCGCCTATGATGCGATCGGGCGCTGTGGCAAGCCCGTCATCGCCCTCACCCAAGGCCCTGTCGTTGGCTCGGGCGGTGAAATCCTGATGAGCTGCGACTTCGTCGTCGCCACGGAAAAAACCACCTTTCGCTTCCCCGAACCGCAATGGGGAACGGTAGGCGCGACGCAGCGGCTACAGCGCGTCATCGGCCGCATGGGCGCAAAGGAACTGCTGTTCACCGGCCGCACGATGCCTGCCGAAGAAGCCTATCGGCGGGGATTGGTGGCTCGGATCGTACCCGACGAAACATTGGCGCAGGTGGGACAGGAAATCGCCGAAAGCATTGCGTCTGCTCCACCGCTGGCGATGGCGCTGACGAAACAGGCCGTGGACCTTGGCCACGAGACGAATCTCGCGAACGGCATCCGTATCGAAATGGCAGCAATCGAACGCTGCCTTGCCGACGGGGGATGGCGATCCGGCATCGAAAAATTTTCTGAAGCGATTGGCAGCAAGGGTGGCAAATGAGCACTTCTGATCTTGCGGAAATTTGCCCGCTTACGGTTTCTTCGGCTCTGCGGCGCGCGGCGACCGTTGCGCCCGATGTCGAAGCGATCGTTGCTGCCAACGGCAGACTGACCTTTCGCGAACTCGCCGGCAAGGTTGACGATACCCGCGCAGCGCTCGCAGCCGCAGGCGTTCATAAAGGTGACCACGTCGGCCTGTGCCTTGGCAATTCAACCGACTGGGTCGTCATATTTCTGGCGCTCGGCTCGCTCGGAGCCGTCACGGTGCCGATCAATACCCGCTTTGTTGCCGCCGAGATGGCCTATGCCTTGAGGCAGTCGCGGGTAAGCACGTTCATCACGTGCGATCGCTTCCTGAAGATCGACTTCATCGGAATGCTCCGGGAGATCTGCCCGAGCGTAGATAACAGCCTGCCTCATGACGCCTTGCCCGATGTGAAGAGGATCCTGGTGCTCGGCCAGGACGTGCCCGCAGCTGCTACCAGCTGGCACGACCTCCGCGCGGAAAAAGCGGAACCGATCGCGCCCTGTGACGAACCCGACGACGTCCTGCTGATCCAATATACATCCGGCACCACGTCCTTCCCCAAAGGTGTGTTGCTCAGACATCGCAACATGCTGCCAAACAGCTACTTGTCCGGCATGCGGATGGGTTTGCGGCCCGGCGACCGGTTTCACAGCGCCCGCCCGTTCTTCCACGTTGCCGGCACCACGCTCTCAATCCTCTCCTGCCTTCAACACGCCGTTACGCTCGTCAGTATGGAGCGCTTCGAGCCCGGCGAGGCGCTACTGCTGATGGAGAAGGAGCGCTGCACGCATTTTTCAGGCAACGACACGATGGCGTTGATGCTGCTGTCCCATCCCGATCTGCCGCAACGTCGCCTCAGCCTTCGCGGCGCCTGGCTCGCTGCCTCGCCGACTATCATTCGTCGTGTCATCGATGAACTCGGTGCCCGCGAGTGCGTCGTCGGCTATGGCCTGTCGGAAGCATCCCCCAACGTTTCGCAATCCTGCTGGTGGGAAGCGGAGGAAATTCGCGTCAGCGCCGCTATGAGTGTGCAGACAGGTGTCGACGTGCGTATCCGCCTTGACGACGGCCGCATTGGAGACACTGGCGAGACCGGAGAAATCCAGGTTCGCGGCTGGAATGTGATGAAGGGCTATTTCGACAAGCCGGAGGAAACCGCTGCAGCGATCGATGGCGAGGGCTGGCTGTCGACGGGCGACCTCGGCGAACTCGATGCCACGGGTCGCCTGAAGTTCCTTGGTCGCGTCAAGGATATCGTCCGCGTCGGTGGCGAGAATGTCTCGCCCGCCGACGTTGAAAACGTGCTGCACCAGAACAGGCTCATCCGCCAGGCAGCGGTCGTCGGCATACCCGACAAACGGCTTGTCGAGGTAACCGCCGCCTTCATCATCCTGAATGAAGGTTGCGTGGCCACGCCCACCGAGATCATCGACTGGTCGAAGCGGGAAATGGCCGGCTTCAAGGTCCCTCGGCACATCTGGATCGTGCCCGATTTCGAGTCGATCGGCATGACGGCCAGTTCGAAAATCCAGAAGAAGCAGCTTGCCGCCCATGCCCGCAGGCTCGCGGGCCTCGAGGTATAGTTATGCGCATCGAAACCAGTGTCACCAAATTGCTGGGTATCGACCTGCCGATCATACAGGCGGGCATGTCTTGGGCATCCTCGAACTCCGCGCTGCCGCTCGCAGTCTCCAATGCCGGTGGCCTCGGAGTACTCGCGGCTGGCCCCATGTTTCCGCATCACCTCGAAGAGGCGATTGACGAGATCAAGGCCGGGACAGACAGGCCCTTCGCCGTCAACCTGCCGCTTTATCGCGAAGGCGCCGAGGCGATAATCGACATGCTGATCGAAAAGCGCATTCCGGTACTGATCGCTTCGCAGGGCGGCCCGAAGAAGTATGTCGACCGCTTCAACGCTGTCGGAACCATCTGCCTACATGTCGTATCCGGCGAAGTGCATGCCCGCAAAGCCGCCGACGCCGGCGTCGACGGACTGATCGCCGTTGGTGGCGAGGCAGGCGGCCATCCGCCGCCGGAGCTTGTCTCGACCCTTGTCCTCGGTCGCGCGATAGCAAAAGCCGTGCCGGACATGCCGCTGATATTGAGCGGTGGCTTTGCCGACGGCCATGGTCTAGCCGCCGCGCTTTCGCTCGGCGCCGGCGCTGCTCAATTCGGCTCCCGCTTCATGATGTCCAGGGAAGCGCGGCTGCACCCCGCCTATCAGGATCTGCTGGTCAAGGCGGGCGTCGCGGACACGATGGTTGTCGGCCGCGGTTTCGGCGTCATCCGCGTCGTTCGGAATCGCTTTGCCGAGGAGATGGCCAAGGCGGAAGCGGACGGTCTTTCCGACGATGAGCGCAAGGCGTTGTTCATCGCCAGTTCGCTGAAGGCCGCAGCCTTCGACGGCGACGTCACCGCCGGAAAGGTCGAAGCCGGCCAGAGTACCGGCCTTGTTTCGGAGGTTCTGCCAGCCGCGGAGATCGTCCACCGTATCGCAGCCGAATATGCGCAAGTCCTAAGCGCCCTGCCAACGCCCATTTCTGAAAGCAATCCGAGGGAAATAAGCCATGTTGAGTAAACCGCTATTGATCGACGGCACCTGGCGTGCTGGCTCTGGAAGCCGCACCGCCGCCGTTAAGAATCCCGCCACCGGACAGATCATCGCAGAGCTTTCGATCTGCGAACGCGCGGATCTCGACGACGCGCTTGCCGCAGCACAGAAGGGCTTCGAGATATGGCGGAAGATGACGGCACTCGAACGCTGCCGCATCATGCTTCGAGCGGCCGGCCTCGTGCGCGAACGTGCCGAGACGATCGCCCAGCATATGGTACGGGAACAGGGCAAGCCGCTAGCGGAGGCGCGTGGTGAGGCCAATGCCGCTCCCGAACATATCGAATGGCATGCTGAAGAGGGGCGTCGTGCCTATGGGCGTGTCATCCCGGCCCGCATTCCCGGCGCACGCCAGATTGTGATCAAGGAGCCGGTCGGGCCTGTGGCCGCCTTCTCGCCCTGGAACTTTCCGATCAATCAGCTTGTGCGTAAGATCTCGGCGGCGCTTGCCGCCGGATGCTCGATCATAGCCAAGCCGCCGGAAGAGACCCCTTCGGCCTGTATCGAGCTGGCGAAGGCCTTTCAGGAGGCAGGCGTACCGAACGGCGTCATCAACATCGTTTTCGGTGTGCCCGCCGAAGTATCCGACTATCTGATCGCCTCGCCGATAATTCGCAAGATCACGTTTACCGGCTCGGTTCCGGTTGGCAAATCGCTCGCAGCGCAAGCGGCTTCGCATATGAAACGCTCAACGATGGAGCTCGGCGGTCACGCACCTTACATCGTTGCGGCAGATGCGGACGTTGCTTCCGCGATAAAACTCGGCGTCATGCTGAAATATCGAAATGCCGGCCAGGTCTGCGCCTCGCCGACACGCTTTTACATCGAAGATTCCGTCTACGACAGCTTCAGAGATGGTTTCATTTCTGGCGCTAAGGCGTTGAAAGTGGGCGATGGTCTTGCCGCTGCCACGCAGATGGGACCGCTTGCCAATTCGCGCCGTCTCGATGCCATGGAAAGCTTCGTCGAGGATGCAGTCGCGGCCGGCGCCAAACTGGAATGCGGTGGACGGCGGATTGGCAATGCAGGCTTCTTCTTCGAGCCCACCGTCCTGTCCGATGTGCCGGAAACCGCGCGCATCATGAACGACGAGCCTTTCGGTCCGGTTGCCGCCTTGGTGCGTGTCGGTTCCGTCGACGAGGCGATCGAACGCAGCAACCGCCTGCCCTTTGGTCTTGCGGCCTTCGCATTCACTCGTTCACTTGCGACGGCCGATCGGTTCGCTATCGAACTCGAAGCCGGCATGGTCTCGATCAACCACTTCGGCATTGCGGCGGCGGAAACGCCGTTCGGCGGTATCAAGGAAAGCGGATACGGCAGCGAAGGCGGAGCGGAAAGTCTCGATGCCTATCTGACTGTGAAATTCGTCAGCCACATCGGCGCCTGAGGCACCGCATTGTTCCTGCCTTATTCCTGCGCCGGCAAGCGGCGCAGTCTCTTGTCACGCGCAGCGGAGGAGCTGACTGCGAATGAAGGTCTTCGATTACATAATTGTCGGCGGGGGATCGGCGGGCTGCGTCGTCGCAAACAGGCTCGTCTCGGCGGGCAAGCGCGTACTCCTGCTGGAGGCAGGGCCACGCGACAATACGCCGTTTATCCATATACCCGCGACCTTCGTGCGGGTGCTCGGCACGAAGCGAACTTGGATGTACGAGACCGAACCCGAGCCCGGCGCAAACGGCCGCGTGCTGGTGGTCCCGCAGGGGCGCACGCTCGGCGGTGGCTCTTCCGTCAACGCGATGATCTACATTCGCGGCCAAGCGCAGGATTACGATAGCTGGCGCGACCTTGGTTGCGATGGCTGGGGATTTGACGACGTGCTGCCGGTGTTCAGACGTTGCGAGGACAACGAGACGCTGGCGGGAGACTATCATGGCACGGGTGGGCCGCTGAAGGTGTCCGAACCGAGGTTTCGCCATCCGATCAGCTCCGCCTTCGTGCGGGCAGCCCAGGAAATCGGCCTGCCCTTCTCCCATGACTTCAATGGCGCATCGCAGGAAGGTATAGGCTTCTATCAGACGACGACGTTCCAGGCGCGTCGCGGCTCGACGGCGGCAACCTACCTCAAAGCCGTCAGGAACTCACCTCTGCTGACCATCAGCACGGAGAGCGCCGTCCAGAACATCCTCATGGAAAACGGCGCGGCCTCGGGCATCGTCTATCGCAACGCCGACAACATCGAGCATACAGCCAAAGCTCGGGAAGAGATCATTCTTTGCGCAGGCGCATTGGCAACGCCAAAACTCCTGATGCTGTCCGGTATCGGTCCGGCGGAACATCTGTCTTCGCTCGGCATCCCGGTTTTGCGCGATCTGCCCGGCGTCGGCGAAAACTTCCAGGACCATATCACTGCGTCGGTCTACGGCATCACCGACCGGCCAATTTCGCTAAAGGGGCAGGACAAGGGTTTCCGCGCCGCCATCAACGGCCTGCAATACGCCCTGAACCGATCAGGCCTGCTTGCTTCCAATGTGGTCGAAAGCGGCGGCTTCATCGACACCTCGGGCTGCGGCCGGCCAGATATCCAGTTTCATGTCACACCAGCCCTTGTCGGCGATGCATCGCGCGACCAGATGGAGGGACACGGGGTATCCATCAATCCATGCATCCTGCGGCCGGAGGCTCGAGGCAAGATATCGCTCAGAAGCCGGAACGCCGATGATCCAATCATCTTCGTCGGCAATAATCTGACGAAGGAAGCCGATGTCGACACGCTTGTACGCGGCATCAAGCTCGGCAGAAAAATTCTCGCAGCACCCGCGATGAAAGAGCTCGGTTTTCGCGAACTTGCCCCAGGCGACAGCGCACAGACCGAAGAAGCCATCGCAAACCATGCCCGCTCCATCGCCAAGACCGTCTACCACCCCTCAGGCACCTGCAAGATGGGCCGCGATGCGATGGCGGTGGTCGATCATCAATTGCGCGTCGTCGGGGTTCCGCGCTTGCGGATCGCGGACGCATCGATCATGCCGACCCTCGTCAGCGGCAACACCAATGCGCCGACCATCATGATCGCAGAGCGCTGCGCGGATTTCATTCTCACAAAGAACGAGGCAACGCTCCGGACATCGCGGTAGCTTTCGCTCTCGATCCGTCTCGGAACGTAATAGCTGTTCGATAGCTCAGGCAGCTGTCAATCAAGTGCTGAATCCCATCATGAGACGATAGGAGACCCATTGTACGCACTCGACGCAGCCACCATGGGATGGATCAATCGCCTGTCCGGGGACGGACTTCTCGACCAGATGATGATCATGATCTCCGTCTAAGGCGTACCTCTGCTCGTCCTTACCGTTGCTGGGCAATGGTGGGCGGACTCCCCCGCCGGCAATAACGCGCCACGTCCTGATTGCCGCGCGTCCGACCATGTGACGCCGATATCACCCGGATTTTGATCGAGCGCAGCACTGACCCTTGCTTCCCATCGAATCATGTCACCGCTTCGTTTGCGATTGCGGCAGCCTTCTTATTGCACAATCGTCCGAGGCAAGGCAGCCTCTTTCTCCTGGTTGCCCTCCTCGTTTCCTTCTCGCGCGTCTATCTCGGCACCCACTATGTCAGCGATACTGTTGGAGGCGCATTGACCGCGACCCTCGCGGCCGCTCTTGTCGGATCGCTCTACAGGCCGGAAACACGGTTCGGTCGTTTTCTCACCAATATCCTCTGAATGGCGGAGAAAGACCATTTCGGCGGCTGTAATTTGCTTCAGCGAGGTGGCGCTTTCGGCGACGCGCAGACAATCCCTTGATCGGTCTGTGCTTACGCAAATGTGCGTCGTCTCTCGTCATGACCTACCTTGGCCACATCTTTATGAAATGCTTATAAAGCGCTGCTGATTTCCGCATGGAATTCAAATACCCGATGATCCACCTTCATTGTGAAGGAGAATCCGGCCATGTCCATGAACAACCATATTGATGAAGTCGCAGGTCGCGCGATGGCAAATCCCGCGACGCGCGATATGGGCCTTTCAGGCGTCCCGTCGGTCATCCAGTATCTCGGCTCCCTGGTCATGACGGGGATGGCCACCGCAATTGCAGCCGGGTTTGATCGTTATGAAGCGATACCCAATTTGTCGCTTATCTATGTTCTGCCTGTCGTCGCCAGCGGCGTCGCTTTCGGTCTTGGCCCTGCGCTATTTTCCGCGCTTCTCGGCGCCCTCGCCTACAATTTCTTCTTCACCGAGCCCCGTTTCTCTCTCGCCGTTGCCGATACCTCCAACATCTGGGCAATTGCACTCTTGTTCGTCATAGGCTGCATAACAAGCACCATCGCAGCAACCAAGCGGCACGATTCCGCCGAACTTGACCGCCTCCATTTCTATCAGGCCAAGATGGGGGGGTACGCTCGGCAAATGCTCGCCGTGAAATCTGCGCGGCAAGCCACTGAGATAACCCGATCAGTCCTGACAGCGCTTTTTGATGGCCCCGTTGCGCTCGTTTTCATAAACGGCGATAAAGCGTCGCAAGTTGAAGGCGAGGAAAAGCTCACAAAGCTCGAGATGGAAGCGGCAAAAATGGCGGCGGCGTCAAATGAAGTCGTGACCGCCGGCGTCTATCCTTTCGACCAGTCAAGGTTCGATTTCTGGCCAGCTGCAACGAAGGCGGACCACGCAATCGTCATCGGCGTCGCATTCAATCCGCAACACCGCCCGCAAAATGCCGACGCGACGGTCGAGATGATCGCATTGATGCTTTGCACAGCGCTCGATCGCCATGAGCGTGAGGCAGCCGAGCATGATTTCGACGCCGGCCGGTCGAAGCGCCAATAATGCACTGACGCTTTGCGACTGGCAACACGCTATCGCAGGGCCGGCATGACGTCCGCGGCGATTTCCCCCATGACCTCGGCTGGAGACCTTTTATCCGAAATCAGATTGAATGCGACGTGATGAATGCCTGCCTCCCGCATGGCTGACAACATATCAATCAACGCTCGCCGTCCCGATCTGGCGCCGAGATTAATCTCCTCGTAAATGGCGTCGGGTCTATCGAGCAATTCCAGGACCATCGACTGACCGAAACCGCGAAACTCCGTGGTGATCTTCAATTGCGCATTGTGCCAAAGTGCCAGCCGGTCCGTTTGCACCGGCAGCGGACGATAGTAGGTCATCCATCCGGCCGCATGCCGGGCAATCCACTCCAGCGATTGCGCCGACGAACCCACCGCCACCATCGGGATAGCGGCCTGCTGCAGAGCGGGCCTTATGGAAAATTCCTCGCGGACATTGCCCTGTTCGTCGGTCACGGCCTGATCCGGGCGCAATGCAGCGGCGAGACGCTCCCAACGAGACTGGAAGAGTGTCTTGCGGTTTTCGACATCTCTGCCGAAGATTTCATATTCACTCGGCCTGTCGCCCGAGCCTAGCCCGAGGACAAACCGCCCTTTCGAGAGCGCCGCGACCGAAAGTGCGGCCTTGGCGATATGCAGCGGGTGCCGCAATGGGAGGACGATCGCGCCGGTTGCCAGATGGATTTGGGAAGTGGCCGCAGCCAAAGCACCCAGCAAAACCCAAGGATCGGCATGCCCGATCGGATCGGGATAGCTCTCGCTATTCAGGGGAACATCCCTCACCCACAAGGCGTCGAAACCCAACTTATCGGCGTGGACTGCCGTCGCAAGCTGCGTGGGGAATTGAATATCGGCATGTGTTCGCGCCTGAGCCGGCAAGACGATGCCCAGTGAAAGCTGATCTGGATGAAAAAGCACAGTGCGTCCCGAAACATATTGCTCTCATAAAAAGATAGGTTCGATCGTCTCTGAAAAAAGAGCCGTGTCGCGGGGCACGACAAGTTGGTTGGGGTCCAAATCAAATGGCTCGCCTTTTAGTCGGCGAGCCATGCTTCCGTTAGGAAAAGTCCGTGCTGAGATTTAGGCCGCAGCCACGCACTGCTTGACAAAGTTGCGCAGCGCCTTCTTCTCCAAGCCCTTGGCGGTGCCCTGGTCGTGGCAGGTCTTGCGTTTCGCCAGTACCGGATATTTCTGCTGGAGACAGCTCTTGACGGCATCCTTGCGTGCCTGGCCCTTGAGGCCCTGCCCGGTCGCATCCTGCCGGCAAGCCTGGCGAGCCGTCTTGATTTCATCCTTCGACGGCATCGCCGAGGAAGGTGCGGAAGTGGATGAGGTCGCAGCGGGAGCCGGTGTTGCCGTCGTCGCAGGGGTTGTCGTTTGCGCGAAGACCACGGTTGCCGAGGACAGAGCGAAGAGAGCGGCGGCGGTCACACTTAGCAGCTTGCGGGTCATGGGCATATCCTTTTGCCTTAAGGCCATTCATGTTCAAGCCGCCGACCTCTTCAGGAGGCCGGCGTTCTTCTTGAACGATGATGATCGGCCGATCCGTCGCTCGGACTGGCAAAAAACTTCCAACGGTGCCGTCAGCCAATTAGTAAATCACGACGCCTCTGACGCTCTTTCCGGAATGCATGAGGTCGAAGCCCTTGTTGATGTCTTCGAGCGGCATGGTGTGGGTGATCATCGGATCGATCTGGATCTTGCCTTCCATGTACCAGTCGACGATCTTTGGAACATCGGTGCGGCCACGGGCGCCGCC
>NZ_JARWLA010000037.1:0-72189 GCF_047445805.1 Rhizobium sp. BR 314
GCGCAGTTCCCGCCCCGAAATCCTTGCGGAAGAAATCATCGAACGCTTGACCTATCGCATCGGCAAGGATGCGAAAGTGGCCAAACCGCATGACTGGTTGACGGCAACGATCCTTGTTGTTCGCGACCGCGTTATCGACAAGTGGATGGAATCGACGCGCCGCGTCTACGAGACCGGCGCCAAGCGGGTATATTACCTATCGCTCGAATTTCTGATCGGGCGCCTCATGCGAGACGCGATCTCCAATCTCGGCTTGATGGAAGAGATTTCCGACGCCCTGTCTTCGCTCGGCGTCGACATCCGGGTCATCGCCGGCCTTGAGCCTGACGCAGCGCTTGGCAATGGCGGCCTTGGCCGCCTCGCCGCCTGCTTTATGGAATCGATGGCAACCGTCGACGTCCCGGCTTACGGCTACGGCATTCGTTACGTCCACGGCCTGTTCCGCCAGCAGATGGCCGATGGCTGGCAGGTGGAACTGCCGGAAACCTGGCTCGCCCACGGCAACCCCTGGGAGTTCGAACGTCAGGAAAGCTCCTACGAAATCGGCTTCGGCGGTGGTGTCGAGACCGTTGGCGGCCACGACGATCAGCCTCGCTACGTGTGGAAACCCGCCGAGCGCGTCATCGCCACGGCCTTCGACACGCCTGTTGTCGGCTGGCGGGCAAAGCGCGTCAACACGCTGCGTCTCTGGTCGGCACAGCCGATCGATCCAATCCTGCTCGACGCCTTCAACGCCGGCGACCATATCGGCGCGCTGCGCGAAAGCAACAAGGCAGAAAGCCTGACGCGCGTCCTCTATCCGGCCGATGCAACGCCTGCCGGCCAGGAACTGCGTCTGCGTCAGGAGTTCTTCTTTTCGTCGGCGTCGCTGCAGGACATTCTGCGCCGCCATCTGCAGCAATATGACGACTTGACCAATCTGGCGGACAAGGTCGCGATCCAGCTGAACGACACGCATCCGGCCGTTTCCGTCGCCGAAATGATGCGCCTGCTCGTCGATGTTCACGGCCTTGTTTTCGACAAGGCCTGGGACATTACGCGCGAGACGTTCGGCTACACCAACCATACGCTGCTGCCTGAAGCGCTCGAAAGCTGGCCTGTGCCGCTGTTCGAACGGCTCCTGCCGCGCCATATGCAGATCGTCTACGCGATCAACGCGAAAATTCTCGTCGAGGCCCGCAAGGCCCGCAACTTCAACGACACGGAAATCCGCTCGATCTCGCTGATCGACGAAAACGGCGATCGCCGCGTGCGCATGGGCAATCTCGCCTTTGTCGGTTCGCACTCCATCAACGGCGTCTCGGCACTGCACACCGACCTGATGAAGGTCACGGTCTTTGCCGACCTGCACAAGCTCTATCCGGACCGCATCAACAACAAGACCAACGGCATCACGCCGCGCCGCTGGCTGATGCAGTGCAATCCCGGCCTGACCGGCCTTGTCCGCGAGGCTATCGGCGATGCCTTCCTCGACGATGCCGAACAGCTGAAGCCGCTCGATCAGTTCGCCCAGGACAGCGCGTTCCAGGAGAAGTTCGCCGCCGTCAAGCGTGCCAACAAGGTGCAGCTGTCCAATCTCGTCGCCAGCCGCATGGGTATCAAGCTCGACCCGAGCGCGATGTTCGATATTCAGATCAAGCGCATCCACGAATACAAGCGCCAGCTTCTCAACATCATCGAGACGGTGGCCCTTTACGATCAGATCCGCTCGCACCCCGAGTTGGATTGGCAGCCGCGCGTCAAGCTCTTCGCCGGCAAGGCGGCCCCGAGCTATCATAACGCCAAGCTCATCATCAAGCTGATCAACGACGTCGCTCGCGTCATCAACAACGATCCGTCGGTTCGCGGCCTGCTGAAGGTCGTCTTCGTGCCGAACTACAACGTCTCTCTCGCCGAAGTCATGGTCCCGGCCGCCGACCTTTCCGAGCAGATTTCGACTGCCGGCATGGAAGCATCGGGCACCGGCAACATGAAGTTCGGTCTCAACGGCGCATTGACCATCGGCACTCTCGACGGCGCCAATGTCGAAATGCGCGACAATGTCGGCGAAGACAACATCATCATCTTCGGTTTGAAAGCCGATGAGGTGGCGAGCCTGCGCAGCGATGGCCACGATCCCCGCGCCGTCATCGAGCGTTCCCGTGAACTCGCGCAGGCGCTTTCGGCCATCGCATCGGGCGTCTTCTCACCGGATGATCGCAACCGCTACGCCGGCCTGATCGAAGGCATCTACAGCCACGACTGGTTCATGGTCGCCGCCGATTTCGATGCCTATGCCTCCGCGCAGCGCGAGGTCGACATCCTCTGGGCTAATCCGTCCGAGTGGTACGCGAAGACGATCAACAATACCGCGCGCATGGGCTGGTTCTCCTCCGACCGGACAATCCGTCAATATGCCAAGGAAATCTGGAGAGCCGGATGAAAAAGCCGAAGAGACCCGCTGACGGCACAAGCTTGAGGGACATTTCGGCAGAGGATATTGCTGCAATTCTCGCAGGCACCCATACCGATCCATTCGCCGTTCTCGGCGTTCACCGGACGGATGACGGTTTTGTAGCACGCTGCTTCATCCTTGGCGCGGAGGCGGTGAGCGCCACCGCGCTGGATGGCACCATCATCGGCGAGCTGGATTGTCTCGATCCAGCGGGTTTCTTTGCCGGCGAGGTGAAGCTCTCCAAACAGCAACCGGTACGCTATCGCGCCCGGCGCGCCGATGCTGAATGGGCGGTCACCGACCCCTATAGCTTCGGCCCGGTCCTCGGACCGATGGACGATTATTTCGCCCGTCAGGGCACGCATTTGCGCCTCTTCGACAAGATGGGCGCCCATCCCATAAAGCATGAAGGCGTGCAGGGCTTTCATTTCGCCGTCTGGGCACCGAATGCCCAACGCGTTTCGGTCGTTGGCGATTTCAACAATTGGGACGGTCGCCGGCACGTCATGCGTTTCCGGTCCGACAGTGGCATCTGGGAGATCTTCGCTCCGGATGTACCGCCAGGCGTCGCCTATAAGTTCGAGATCCGTGGCCAGGACGGCGTGTTGCTGCCGCTGAAAGCCGATCCGTTCGCTCGCCGCAGCGAATTGCGCCCGAAGACCGCCTCCGTCACCGCCAATGAACTCAATCAGGTCTGGGAAGATGCAGCCCACCGCGAGCATTGGGCAAGCGTCGACCAGCGCCGCCAGCCCATCAGCATCTACGAGGTGCATGCCGGCTCCTGGCAGCGCCGTGATGACGGCTCCATGCTGTCATGGGATGAGCTTGCCTCGCGCCTGATCCCCTATTGCGTCGACATGGGCTTCACCCATATCGAGTTCCTGCCGATTACCGAACACCCCTACGACCCATCCTGGGGCTATCAGACGACCGGCCTTTACGCACCGACCGCGCGCTTCGGCGAACCTGAAGGGTTTGCCCGTTTCGTCAACGGCTGCCACAAAGTCGGCATTGGCGTCATTCTGGATTGGGTGCCTGCTCATTTCCCGACCGACGAGCACGGTCTGCGCTGGTTCGATGGCACCGCACTTTATGAGCACGAGGATCCGCGCAAGGGCTTCCATCCCGACTGGAACACCGCAATCTACAATTTCGGCCGCACCGAAGTGCTGGCCTACCTACAGAACAATGCCCTCTTCTGGGCAGAAAAATACCATTTGGACGGTTTGCGCGTCGATGCCGTCGCCTCCATGCTGTACCTCGACTATTCGCGCAAGCATGGCGAATGGATCCCCAACGAGTACGGCGGCAACGAAAACCTCGAAGCTGTCCGCTTCCTCCAGTCGATGAATTCAAGGGTTTATGGCGCCCATCCGGGCATCATGACGATTGCCGAGGAATCCACGTCCTGGCCGAAAGTGTCGCAGCCGGTCCACGAAGGCGGCCTCGGCTTCGGCTTCAAATGGAACATGGGTTTCATGCACGACACGCTGAGCTACCTCGCCCGCGAGGCCGTGCATCGCAAGTACCACCACAACGAGCTGACCTTCGGCCTGATCTACGCCTTCTCGGAAAATTTCGTTCTGCCGCTCTCCCATGACGAAGTGGTGCACGGCAAGGGATCGCTGATCGCCAAGATGGCCGGCGACGACTGGCAGAAATTCGCCAATCTGCGCGCCTATTATGCCTTCATGTGGGGTTATCCCGGCAAGAAGCTGCTGTTCATGGGTCAGGAATTCGCCCAATGGAGCGAGTGGAGCGAAGAACGCGCGCTGGACTGGAATTTGCTGCAGTACCGTATGCATGAAGGCATGCGGCGCCTCGTCCGCGATCTCAACTTCACCTATCGCAGCAAGCCGGCGCTGCATGCCCGCGACTGTGAAGGCGAAGGCTTCGAATGGCTTGTCGTCGACGATTTTGAAAATTCGGTCTTCGCCTGGCTGCGCAAGGCGCCCGGTGAAAAACCGGTTGCGGTCATCACCAATTTTACGCCAGTCTACCGTGAGAATTACACGTTGCGCTTACCAGCTGAGGGGCGGTGGCGCGAGGTGCTGAATACCGATGCCGACATTTATGGCGGCAGCGGCAAAGGCAATGGCGGACGTGTGCAGGCAGTAAGCGCCGGCGGCGGCATACAAGCGACGATAACGCTACCACCGCTGGCGACCATCATGCTCGAACCGGAATTTTGAGATCACTACGGACAGGGAGGAATAAAATGGTAGAAAAACGTTTCCAGCCGCTGGCACGCGACGCCATGGCCTACGTTCTTGCCGGGGGCCGAGGCAGTCGATTGAAGGAATTGACAGACCGTCGCGCCAAGCCGGCCGTCTACTTCGGCGGCAAGACCCGCATCATCGATTTCGCCCTCTCCAACGCGCTCAACTCCGGTATCCGCCGCATCGGCGTCGCCACTCAGTACAAGGCGCACTCGCTGATCCGCCATATGCAGCGAGGCTGGAACTTCTTCCGCCCGGAGCGAAACGAGAGCTTCGACATCCTGCCGGCATCGCAGCGCGTGTCGGAAACGCAATGGTATGAAGGCACGGCCGACGCCGTTTACCAAAACATCGACATCATCGAGCCCTACGGCCCGGAATACATGGTCATCCTCGCTGGCGACCATATCTACAAGATGGACTATGAATGGATGCTGCAGCAGCACGTCGATTCTGGTGCCCAGGTCACCATCGGCTGCCTTGAAGTGCCTCGCATGGAAGCGGTCGGCTTTGGCGTCATGCATGTCAATGAGAAGGACGAGATCATCGATTTCGTCGAGAAGCCCGCTGATCCGCCCGGCATTCCCGGCAATCCGGATTTCGCGCTGGCATCGATGGGCATCTACGTCTTCCACACGAAGTTCCTAATCGAATGCCTGAAGCGCGATGCCGCCGATCCCAACTCCAGCCGTGACTTCGGCAAGGACATTATCCCTTATATCGTCAAGAACGGCAAAGCGGTCGCCCATCGCTTCACGCAATCCTGCGTTCGTTCGGATTTCGAGCGCGAAGCCTACTGGCGCGACGTCGGCACGATCGATGCCTACTGGCAGGCCAATATCGACCTGACGGCCGTGGTGCCTGAGCTCGACATCTACGACAAGTCCTGGCCGATCTGGACCTATGCGGAAATCAGCCCACCGGCGAAGTTCGTCCATGACGACGAAGATCGTCGCGGTTCGGCCGTTTCCTCGGTGGTTGCAGGCGACTGCATCATTTCCGGCGCCAGCCTCTATAACAGCCTTCTTTTCACCGGCGTACGCGCTAACTCCTACTCCAAGCTGGAGGGGGCCGTCGTGCTGCCGAGCGTAAAGGTCGGCCGCCGCGCGCAGCTGAAGAATGTCGTCATCGACCATGGCGTCACCATTCCCGAGGGATTGGTGGTCGGTGAGGATCCCGATCTGGATGCCAAGCGCTGGCGCCGCACGGAAAGCGGCATCTGCCTGATCACCCAGACGATGATCGACAAGCTGGATTTGTAACTTATGAAGGTTCTCTCGGTATCGTCCGAAGTCTTCCCCTTAATCAAGACAGGGGGCTTGGCCGATGTGGCCGGCGCCCTGCCAATCGCACTAAAGCCTTTTGGCATCGACACGAAGACCTTGATCCCGGGCTATCCCGCAGTCTTGAAGGTCGTTCGCAACCCGGTCGCCCGCCTCGAATTCGCCGACCTGCTCGGCGAAAAGGCGACCGTGCTGGAAGTCGAGCATGCAGGCATTTCCCTCCTGGTGCTGGATGCGCCGGCCTACTACAACCGCACCGGCGGGCCCTATGTCGATGCCACCGGCAAGGATTACCCCGACAATTGGCGGCGTTTCGCCGCCCTGTCGCTGGCGGCTGCGGAAATAGCCGCAGGTCTTCTGCCGGGTTGGCGGCCGGATCTGGTGCATGTGCATGATTGGCAGTCGGCCTTGGTGCCGGTCTACATGCGATATTATCCGACGCCCGAGCAGCCGAGCGTACTCACCATCCACAACATCGCGTTTCAGGGCCAGTTCGGCTCCGACATCTTCCCCGGTCTGCGCCTGCCGGCTCACGCCTTTTCCGTTGAAGGCGTCGAGTATTATGGTGACGTCGGCTTTCTGAAGGGCGGCTTGCAGACGGCCCACGCCCTCACCACCGTCAGCCCATCCTATGCGGAAGAAATTCTGACGCCGCAATTCGGCATGGGCCTCGAAGGCGTCATCGCCAGCAGGGCGAACAGCCTACACGGCATCGTCAACGGCATCGACGACGACGTCTGGAACCCGGCAACCGACACCATGATCGAACAGACCTACAGCGCAACGACGCTGAAGGATCGCGCCGCGAACCGCGGGCGCGTGGTCGAACATTTCGGCCTCGATGACGACGATGGCCCGATTTTCTGCGTCGTCAGCCGGCTGACCTGGCAGAAGGGGATGGACCTTCTTGCAGGCGTTGCCGGCGAGATCGTCCACATGGGTGGCAAGCTTGCGATCCTGGGCGCCGGCGATGCGGCGCTGGAAGGCGCCCTATTTGCCGCAGCCGGCCGTTATCGCGGACGCGTCGGCGTTTCCGCCGGCTATAACGAACCCATGTCGCATCTGCTTCAGGCCGGTTGCGACGCGATTATCATCCCCTCGCGCTTCGAACCCTGTGGCCTCACGCAGCTTTATGGCTTACGCTATGGATGTCTGCCGATCGTCGCACGGACGGGCGGCCTTAACGACACCGTTATCGACGCCAATCATGCCGCTCTGCAGGCGAAAGTCGCGACCGGCATCCAGTTTTCGCCCGTCACCGCCGAAGGACTGCTGCAAGCCATGCGCCGTGCCATGCACCTTTTTCAGGATCGAAAGGTCTGGACGCAGATGCAAAAGCAGGGCATGAAATCCGACGTATCCTGGGGCAGGAGCGCAGAACGCTATGCCGCTCTCTACTCCAGTCTAGTCTCGAGAGGCGCTTAACCCGATGATTAAAACCGTATCCACCACCCCCTACACGGATCAGAAACCCGGCACCTCCGGCCTGCGAAAGAAGGTTCCCGAATTCCAGCAGCCGAATTACGCGGAGAACTTCATCCAGTCGATTTTCGATTCGCTCGAGGGCTATCAGGGCAAGACCCTGGTCATCGGCGGCGACGGTCGCTACTACAATCGCGAGGTCATCCAGAAGGCCATCAAGATGGCTGCCGCAAATGGCTTCGGCAAGGTGATGGTCGGCAAGGGCGGTATCCTCTCGACGCCTGCTGCCTCGAACATCATCCGCAAATACAAGGCCTTCGGCGGCATCATCCTGTCGGCCAGCCACAATCCCGGCGGTCCGACCGAAGATTTCGGCATCAAGTACAATATCGGCAATGGCGGCCCCGCGCCTGAAAAGATCACCGACGCTATTTTTGAGCGCACGAAGGTTATCGACAGCTACAAGATCGCTGACTTTCCGGATATCAACCTCGATCGCATCGCTCGCGAAGATGTCGGCGGTATGATCGTTTCGGTCATTGATCCGGTCGAAGATTACGCTGCCCTCATGGAGGAGCTGTTCGATTTCGGCGCGATCCGCAATCTCATCAGCCTCGGCTTCCGCATCTGTTTCGATGCGATGAGCGCCGTCACCGGTCCCTATGCCAAGGAGATCTTCGAGATCCGCCTCGGCGCACCGGACGGCTCGGTGCGCAACTTCCTGCCGCTGCCCGATTTCGGCGGTCATCATCCCGATCCGAACCTTGTCCATTGTAAGGAGCTCTACGATGAGATGATGAGCGATGATGCGCCCGACTTCGGCGCGGCATCGGATGGCGACGGCGACCGCAATCTCATCATCGGCAAGGGCATCTACGTGACGCCGTCCGACAGCTTGGCGATCCTGGCTGCCAACGCCAATCTCGCGCCCGGCTATTCACACGGCATTGCCGGCATTGCCCGCTCCATGCCAACAAGCGGTGCTGCCGACCGCGTTGCCGAAAAGCGCGGCGTCGGCATTTACGAGACGCCCACCGGCTGGAAGTTCTTCGGCAACCTGCTCGACGCCGGCATGGCGACGATCTGTGGCGAGGAAAGTTCCGGAACCGGCTCAAATCACGTCCGTGAGAAGGATGGAGTATGGGCCGTATTGCTCTGGCTGAACATCCTGGCCGTGCGCGGTGAAAGCGTCATCGATATCGTGACCCAGCATTGGGCCACCTACGGCCGCAACTATTATTCCCGCCACGATTATGAGGGTGTCGACACCAATGCCGCGAACGGCCTGATCACGGCTCTGCGCGAAAAGCTGCCGACCCTGGCCGGCACGAAGTATGGCGATCTCACGATTTCCGCCGCCGACGACTTCGCCTATCACGATCCGGTCGACAAGTCCGTCAGCCAGCATCAGGGCATCCGCATCCTGTTCGAAGGCGGCTCCCGCGTTGTCTTCCGCCTCTCCGGCACCGGCACGACGGGCGCAACGCTACGCGTCTATATCGAGCGTTACGAACCCGATCCGACCCGTCACAACATCGAGACGCAGGAAGCGCTGGCAGACCTCATTGCCGCAGCTCAGGCGATCGCAGATATCAAGGGCCACACCGGCCGCGACGCGCCGACAGTCATCACCTGATCATGATGTCAGCCTAAGCCTTTCTCCTCGCTGGCGCGGGGAGAAGGCGGCCGGAAGTCGCCACGAAATTGGACGACGACCGGATGAGAGCTTTCGCGGAAATCGACGTGACTGCACGACTTGCCGGGCGTCCTGCCTTTCACCTGCCTCTCTCCCCGCAAACGGGGAGAGAATTGAGTCCCAGCGACGCGGAAAGCCCACGAGACATGTCAGATCAGACAATCCGTTCCCTTGGCGCTACCCTTACCGACGCGGGCGTCGAGTTTGGCGTTACCTCCAAGCGTGCCGAACGCATCGAACTCTGCGTGTTCGATGCCGAGGGCAAGAAGGAGATCCTGCGCCTGCCATTCACACGGGATGGCGACGAGCATCGCCTTCTCGTCAAGGGCGCGAAGCATGGCATGCGCTATGGCTTGCGCGCCCATGGCGCATACGATCCCGATCAGGGCCTGTGGTTCGACCCTTCGAAACTGCTGATCGACCCCTATGCCAAGGAATTGGACCGGCCGTTTCAATATGATCCGCGCCTCGGGATTGTCGGTGAAGACACCCAAGACCTGATGCCGAAGGCGATCGTCACGCGTGATGTAGCCGTTGCCCCGGCCAAGCCGCTGTTCCAACCCGGCGGCCTGATCTATGAGGTCGCCGTCAAACCCTTCACCATGCTGCACCCGGATGTGCCGGCAAAGCAGCGCGGCACCATCGCTGCCCTCGCCCACCCTTCGGTGATTGCCTACCTCAAGCGCCTCCGCATAGATGCGGTCGAGTTGATGCCAATCACCGCCTGGATCGACGAACGGCACCTGCCGCCGCTCGGCCTCACCAATGGCTGGGGCTACAATCCGGTTGGCTTCATGGCGCTCGATCCGCGTCTTGTTCCCGGCGGCGTAAAGGAATTGCGCGAGACCGTCGCCGCACTCCACGCTGAAGGCATCGGCGTAATCCTCGATCTCGTCTTCAATCATACCGGCGAAAGCGATCGCCACGGCCCGACGCTGTCGCTGCGCGGTCTCGACAACCCCAACTACTTCCGTAGCCTGCCGGATCAGCCCGGCACGTTGGTCAACGACACCGGCACCGGCAACACCGTTGCCTGCGACCAGCCGGCGACGCGCAGATTGATCATCGACAGCCTGCGCCATTTCGTCCAGCATACAGGCATCGACGGCTTCCGCTTCGATCTCGCCACGGTGATCGGCCGCGGCGGCAACGGGTTTGATCCCCACGGCATGACGCTGCGCACCATGCTGGCGGACGAGGTGCTTCGGGATCGCATCCTGATAGCCGAGCCGTGGGATATCGGTCCTGGTGGCTATCAGCTCGGAAATTTCCCCGCGTCCATCCTCGAATGGAACGATCGTGCCCGCGACGACTTGCGCCGCTTCTGGCGTGGCGACGCAGGGATCGGCGATCTCGCGACGATTCTTGCCGGATCCTCCTCCATCTTCGGCCGCGACGGCCGCGCACAGACGCGCAGCGTCAACTTCCTCGCCGCCCATGACGGCTTCACGCTGATGGATCTCGTTTCCTACGAGAATAAGCACAATGAGGCCAATGGCGAGAACAATCGCGACGGCCACAACGAGAATTACTCCTGGAACAATGGTATCGAGGGCAAGACAGACGATCAGTCCATCCTGAACAAGCGGCGCGCCGATATCGAAGCCATGCTTTCCACCCTGTTTGCCACACGCGGTACGATCATGCTCACTGCAGGCGATGAGGGTGGACGCAGCCAGCAGGGCAACAACAATGCCTATTGCCAGGACAACGCCATCACCTGGATGGACTGGGCGACGCTCGACGAGGAACTGATCGGTCACACCGCCTGGCTCGCCGGCCTACGCCGCCGCTTCTCCGCCTTTGCCGATATGGACTTCTTCAAAGGCGATGGCGACGTGCTCTGGTTCTCGGCAAGCGGCGAACCGATGTCTGTGCCGGATTGGGAAGCGCCGGATGCCGGCATCCTTGGCATGGCGGTCCGGACGGAAGATCGCTCCAATGGCCGGTCAACGCGCCTTGCCATGCTGTTCAACCGCTCCACGGAAGAACTTTGCGCCGCGCTGCCGACCTCGGAAAGAGGCGGCTGGTCGCAGTTGACGGTGTCAGGTGAAATGCCAGCGGGAGAGCATATCGCCATCCCTGCCCGCTCCGCTTGTTTCTTCGTCGAATCCTGATCTTCGTTGCACTTTCCGTTCCGATTCGCCAGAAAGGGTCAGCGGCCATTAGAGCCGGATGATTTTAGATCGACTCGACTAAAAATCATCCGGCTCTAGAAGCAAAGAGGTAGAGCATGATGTCGTCCGAAAACCGCGCACACTTTTCGGCATCATGCTCTTGAACTGACGAGGATGGAATGCCCGGCGATATATCGCTTGCAGAGATCATGAAACTTGCGGGAACGGAGATCGGCGTTTCCGACTGGATCACCGTCGACCAAACCATGATCGACACCTTCGCGGACGCCACGCTCGACCATCAGTTCATTCATGTCGATCCTGAGCGCGCCAAGGCGGAAACGCCCTATGGCGGCACCATCGCCCACGGCTTCCTGACGCTCTCTTTGCTGTCCGCAATGAACTACAGCGGCCTGCCGAAAATCCGCGAGCAGACCTTGGGCATCAACTACGGCTTCGAAAAGATCCGCTTCATATCGCCGGTCAAATGCGGCACGCGGGTGCGCGGCCGCTTCCAGCTCGCCGAAACGCGGCTACGCGGCGCCAGCATGCTCATGCTGACCTATGATGTCACAGTCGAAATCGAGAACGAGCGCAAGGCGGCGTTAACTGCGACATGGACGACCATATCGCAGTTCGATCCCAAGGACCGGCCGAAGGAGGTTTGATCCGAGCGAATGCGGGACCTAGAGGCCCGCATCCTCCGCAGCCTCGCTCAGAAGGCCAAAGGCATAATCGGAGAAGGAGCGCCAGACTTCGACGCGGAATGTCTGGTCATCGAGCCGCAAGATCACCACTTCTGCCTTGCCGAGCAGCGTGCGCGAGCAAGCGCCGACGGGAAATGCGCCTAGCGAAACATCCTGCGGGCAACCACCGGCAAGCGTCGCTTCCGCACCGGGGCCTGAGACGATGACGGCAGTGTTGCGGTGAGAAACATCAGTCGCCGAGTGCAACACACCGGACGATGCTGCCGCGCTGACCAGATCGGCGCCATTCTCATCGATGACAAGCCATTCATCGGGTCCGATCCACAGAGCATGACGACCGTTGTCGCTGGCCGAGGTCTTCGGCCGGGTCGGCACTTGCAGGCCGAGCGCATGCGAAAGGCCGCCAACAGAATCGGCCGGTGCGCGCAGCGAAATGCGGCTTGCGGAGGCCGCGGGCGTCAGCCGAACGGTGGCCGAGCCGCCGTGGCGGCCGGAAAGTGGCAATTTGCGGGTAGCGAGATCAGCCATTGATCCGGCCTCCTTCCTTGTCAAAGAACACCAGATCCGTCACCTCGACGGCAATCGTCTTGTCAGGCATCGGCACGTAGAGCGTCTTGCCCATGCGCTCACGACCGCCGGCAACCAGCGCGAAGGCGATGGAGCGGCCGAGATTTTCGGACCAATACGCCGAGGTAACGTGGCCAAGCATGGTCATCGGCTTCGGTTCATTCGGATCGGCGACGATCTGCGCACCCTCCTCCAGCACCACCTTCGGATCGCGGGTGACGAGGCCGACGAGCTGCTTGCGCCCTTCCTTGACGAGATCCGGCCGCTTCAGTCCGCGAATACCGACGAAATCCGTTTTCTTCTTGGAAACGGCCCAGGCAAGGCCGGCATCGTCAGGCGTAACCGTACCGTCCGTATCCTGGCCGACGATGATGTAGCCCTTCTCGGCGCGCAGCACGTGCATCGTCTCGGTGCCGTAGGCGCAAGCGCCCAGCGGCTCGGCGCGAGCCCATACGGCCTCCAGAACCGACTGGCCGTAATCGGCCGGCACGTTGATTTCGTAGCCCACTTCACCGGTGAAGGAGACGCGGAACAGCCGCGCCGGCACGCCGCAGACCTTGCACTCGGCCACACTCATATGCGGGAAGGCCTCATTGGACAGATCCTGTCCCTCGACCAGCGGCTCGATGATCTCGCGCGCCTTCGGTCCCTGCACGGCTATGACGGCCCACTGTTCCGTGGTCGACGTCAGCCACACCTTCAGATGCGGGAACTCGGTCTGCAGATAGTCTTCCATATGATGTAGCACGCGCGGCGCACCGCCTGTTGTCGTCGTCACATGGAAGCGATCATCGGCCAGGCGTCCAACGACACCGTCGTCATAAACGAAGCCGTCTTCGCGCGTCATGATGCCGTAGCGGCAGCGGCCGGGCTTCAGCGTATCCCAGGCATTGGTGTAGATCAGGTTCAGGAACTCGGCCGCATCCGGCCCGACCACCTCGATCTTGCCGAGGGTCGAGGCATCGAACACGCCGGCCACTTCGCGCGCCGTGCGGCATTCGCGATTGACGGCCTGATGCATGGTTTCGCCGGCGCGCGGATAGAACCAGGCGCGCTTCCAGTTGCCGACATCTTCAAAGATCGCGCCGTGCGCCTCCTCCCAAGCATGCATCGGCGTCTTGCGGGCGGGATCGAAAAGCGAGCCGCGCGAATGGCTGATGAGCGTGCCGTAGGTGACAGGCGTATAGGGCGCACGGAAGGTGGTGAGGCCGACCTGCGGAATATCCTTGCCGAGCATTTCGGCAGCAATCGCCAACCCGTGCATGTTGGAAAGCTTGCCCTGGTCGGACGCCATGCCATTGGTGGTGAAGCGCTTGATGTGCTCGATGGAATGCATGCCCTCGCGCACCGCAAGACGAATGTCCTTGGCGCAGACATCATGCTGGAAATCGACGAAGGCCTTCGCATTCGTGTCCGGTCCCGCACCTTCGGCAGCGCCGATCATACCGCCGGTCCATTCGAAAGCCTGCTCGGCATGGAGCTGGATCTTCTCGCCACCATTGGTGGCGCCCGTGGCACGCGCCATCAGCTCACCGGCGGCCAACGATTCTTCGATCGCGGCCTGCAAGCCATCCGTGCCGTTGCAGGCACCGACCGACAGGCAATCCTGAACATAGGTGCCCGGCAGGAAACGCTGCTTCTCTGCCTCGAATTTCAGCTTGCCGCGCGACTGCGAGAACATATGGACCGAGGGCGTCCATCCGGCCGAGACCAACAGGGCGTCGATGGCGATCTTGCGGGTCGCGGAGCTGCCGTTGCGCGAAACGGTCATGGATGAGACGCGCAGCTTGCCAGCGGTATCGACGACAGCATAGTCGGTCATCACTTCGATGCCGAGCTGCTTTGCTTCGGCCAGCACTGCTTCACCCGGACGGGCGCGGCTGTCGACGATGGCAACGACCGAGATGCCAGCGCGCTTCAGGTCGAAAGCGGCCTCATAGGCGGAATCATGCGCGGTATAGACGCCGATCTTCGCGCCGACGGCGACGCCATAATGGTTGAGATAGGCGCGCGCGGCCGAGGCAAGCATGATGCCTGGCCGGTCGTTGTTCGGAAACACCATATGGCGTTCAATGGCGCCTGTCGCCAGAATGACACGCTTGGTACGCACTTGCCACAGCCGCTCGCGCGGCAGGTCGCGGCCCGGCTTCGCCAGATGGTCGGTCACCCGCTCGGCAAGGCCGATGAAATTATGGTTGTAGTAGCCGAAGGCCGTCGTGCGCGTCAGCACCTGGACATTCGGCATCGCCTTGAGCTTGGCGACGATAGCCTGCGCCCAGTCATAACCCTCGACGCCGTCGATCTTGACGCCAGTGTCGAAGCGCAGCGCGCCGCCGACATCAGGCTGCTCGTCGCAGAGGATGACCTTGGCGCCTGTCTCGGCTGCGGCGAGCGCTGCGGAAAGACCGGCAATACCGGCACCGACAACAAGCACGTCGCAATGGGCATAGCGGCTGGCATAGTGATCCGGATCCTCTTCCGTGGGCGCGACGCCGAGGCCGGCTGCACGACGGATGAAGGGCTCATAGATGTGCTTCCAGGCCGACTTCGGCCACATGAAGGTCTTGTAGTAGAAGCCGGCCGCAAAGAACGGCGACATCCAATTGTTGACGCCGCCGACATCGAAGGCAAGCGACGGCCAACGGTTCTGCGACTGCGCCTTCATGCCGTCGAAGACTTCCTGCACGCTGGCGCGCACATTCGGCTGCCGCCGCGCCGCATCGCGGGAGATATCGAGCAAGGCATTCGGCTCTTCGGCCCCAGCCGAAAGAATGCCGCGCGGACGGTGGTATTTGAACGACCGCCCGACGAGATGAACGCCGTTGGCAAGCAGGGCGGAGGCGACGGTATCGCCTTCGAGCGCGGTATAGCTCTTGCCGTCAAAAGTGAAGCGAGCGGTTCTGGCCGGCGTTAGACGTCCCTTGCCTGCGATACGATTGGCGCCGCTCATTCAGCAAATCCCTCTTTTTGTGCCGACTGTTCCTGTTCGTTCTGATGCTGTGCCGCCGGCTCGGAAGTGCGCTGAAGCAACGTTGCCGGATCCGGCTTCGGCTCGCCGGCCTTATAGGTACGGTAGAACTGATCGCTCACCGTGTCGCGCGCCGCATTGAAGAAGCGGCCGCAGCCATGGATATGCCGCCAGCGCTCGAAGATCAGGCCCTTCGGATTGTCGCGCAGGAAGAAATATTCCTCGAACTCCTCGTCCGAGATCCCGGCAATATTGGCCGGCCGCACGATATGCGCATCGCCGGCGTTGCGGAATTCGAGTTCCGAACGCTCTTCCTCGCAATAGGGGCAGTAAATCAGCAGCATCGTTTTCTACCTGTGTTAAAGCTCGGAGCCCGAAAGGCTTGTGCCGGGAGGCTGGGCGCAAAGCCGCCGTCCCATGGTGACAAATGGTGTTATGCGCTTCAGCAGCGTCTCCAGCGATCCATAGGGTTTGAGCACATCGGTCATTCCCAAATTGATCAGGCTCATGCCCAACAGATCCGTGTCGATCGCAAATGCTCTCTTCGCCTCCGGTGTCTGCTCCGGCACGAAATAGACCGCCGGCTTTTTCAGCACCTTGACACAGGCAAGCACGCCGCTTTCGGCCGTAAACGGCCAGTCCGCCTCGTCCTTTGCCTTGTGGATCACCTGCATGCGAACATCCTCGGCCTCTGGAAAGAGATCGCTGACTTCGGTCACGACCGCTCCCGCCGGCAATGAAAACCCGACCGCAAGAACGATCCCGACCGCCGTCGGCATCAGTGCGCCACGGCTGCGGCTGCTGCTTCATCGATCAGACGGCCGGTACGGAAGCGATCCAGATTAAGTCCGGCATTGAACCGATGCGGCTCGTCGCGGGCGATGAGATGCGCAAACAAATTGGCCGAACCGGGCGTCGCCTTGAAGCCGCCCGTGCCCCAGCCGCAATTGACATAGAGCCCCGGCACCGGCGTCTTCGACTGGATCGCCGAACGGTCCGGCGTGTTGTCGACGATGCCGCCCCAGGAGCGCATCATCTTGACGCGGCGGAACATCGGGAAGAGCTCACAGATCGCATCCAGCGTATGGGTGATGATCTGCAGTCCGCCGGTCTGGCTATAGGAGTTGTACTGGTCCGTGCCGGCACCGATGACGAGCTCGCCCTTGTCGGACTGCGAGATATAGGCATGCACCGTGTTCGACATGACGACGCAGGGGAAGATCGGCTTCAGTGGCTCCGAAACCAGCGCCTGCAGCGGGCTCGATTGCAGCGGCACGCGCACGCCGGCCATCTGCATGACGACGGTGGTGTGACCGGCTGCGGAGACGCCGACCTTCTTGGCGCCGATGAAGCCTTTGCTCGTTTCGACGCCCGTCACGCGGCCATCCGGGCCACGACGGATGCCGGTGACTTCGCAATTCTGGATGATGTGAACGCCGCGATCGGAAGCAGCGCGGGCAAAGCCCCAGGCAACCGCATCGTGTCGAGCCGTACCGCCGCGACGCTGCAGGGCAGCGCCGTTGATCGGGTAGCGCGCCATCTTCGAAATATCGAGCGGCGGGCAATAGGCTTTGGCCTGTTCCGGCGTCAGCCATTCATTGTCGATGCCGTAGAGGCGGTTGGCGTGAATATGCCGCTTGAAGGACTGCTGGTCGTGCACATTGTGCGACAGCATCATCACGCCGCGCGGCGAATACATGACGTTATAATTGAGATCCTGAGAGAGCCCTTCCCAGAGCTTCATCGAATGCTCGTAAATGTGCATGCTCTCTTCATAGAGATAGTTCGAGCGGATGATGGTCGTGTTGCGGCCGGTATTGCCGCCGCCGAGCCAGCCCTTTTCGATGACGGCGACATTGGTGATGCCATGCTCCTTGGCGAGGTAATAGGCCGCACCCAGGCCATGACCGCCGGCGCCGACGATGATGACGTCATACTCCTTGCGCGGCTCCGGCGAGGTCCATTGAGCCTCCCAGCCCTTGTGAGCCCGCATCGCTTCCCGTGCCACGGCAAAAACAGAGTATTTACGCATTCGCCCTCAACTCCTTCAGGCAAGACGCCATCTTTATGGATCATACAAATCGCAAATCAGAAACCGACACAACGGCTCTTTTGCGACGCATTCAGGACCAGCTTTCGACACGGATAAATTTACCCCGCGCTGGAACCCTCCCGTGATCAAGCACTAGCAGCTTTATTTGTGCTGCAGATGGCAGACCTTCACACGCCCGCCATGACCATCCTTGCGCCAGACACATCCCTCATTCCGCGGTTTTCCCTTGTAAAGGTAGATTCTCGCACGGTGTTTGCTGTCGAAAGTCTGGTTGGAAAAGTCATGGCCGCCGACTCGCACATTCTTGCCAAAGCGCACTTCGCCGGCTGCGGCAGGCGCGTGCACGGTGACGAGAACGGCGAGGACAACCATAAATGCCGCGCGCAGTCTCCCAACGACAGCGAAGCGGAGCGATTCCATAAAGCGATTCCCCCTCGATCCGGTCAATTGCTTAGACTGTGCAATTACCGCAGCACACGAATGACTGTGATCCGAAATACTCACACAAGCATGTCAATGTGGCAAAGATCGAGGTCCATCGATCGTTAATTCAGCCGCTTCGGAGAAGCTGCCACAGGCACAACTGACTGAATTCGGTACTCGACAAACCGCTTTTTCCTTTGCAAACTCACGATCTGGCTAGACTTTGACAAACCGATCTGCTATCCCGCCTACCAATCGCAAGGCTGCGGCTGCGCGAACGTTATATTTTTGCCTCCTGGCGCTGCCGTCGCCGCTGGCATCAACCAAACCAAAGGAACGTGATTCTCGTGCAGGTACTTGTCCGCGATAACAATGTCGACCAGGCTCTCCGCGCTCTCAAGAAGAAGATGCAGCGCGAAGGTATTTTCCGCGAAATGAAGATGCGCGACTACTACGAAAAGCCGTCGCAGAAGCGTGCTCGCGAGAAGGCTGAAGCTGTTCGTCGCGTTCGCAAGCTTGCTCGCAAGCGCGCTCAGCGCGAAGGTCTTGTTGCCAAGTAATCGCCGTTTTTCGACGTTTTCAGATGCATGTGGGGCGGGGGCGAGTCGTTCGCCGCCGCCTTTTTGATTTATTCTCGGCGCAAATCGGATTAAATCAGAACCGCCTGATATGACGCATGGGGAAAGCGAACCCGATAATGGCAATGACGACTTTCGAAAAGTACCGCGCTTCGAGCAACGCCTCCCGTGCTTCGAAGAAGATCGCGGCCCTGCCAGCCTTGGCGATTCTTGCTGCAATTTGCCTTTCCGGCTGCCAGACAGCCTCTACCGATAGCGTGATCCGCATCGACAAGGCGCAGGGCTCCTCCGAAAATATCGCCTCGCTGACTTCGGTCATCAATGCCAATCCGCAGGATCCGGAAGGCTATAACGTGCGCGGTACGGCCTATGGCCGCGGCGGCGATTTCAACCGTGCTCTCGGTGACTTCAATCAGGCCATCCAGCTCAATCCGAAGTTCTATCAGGCCTACGCGAACCGCGCGCTCATCTACCGCAACATGGGCAAGCTGCCGGAAGCAACGGCAGACTACAATGCCGCCCTGCAGATCAACGGCAGTTACGACGTCGCCTACATCGGCCGCGGCAATCTCTACCGCCAAGCCGGCCGCGACAACGATGCCTTCAACGATTATTCCAAGGCGATCAGCCTGGGAACGACGGATGGCCGCGCCTATAACGGCCGCGGTGTGATCTTCCAGAAGCGCAATCAGCAGGACAAGGCGATCGACGACTTCTCCAAGGCGATCTCGCTGTCACCGAATTCGCCTGAGCCTTATAACAGCCGGGGCATTTCCTATCTCGCGCAGAACGACGACGACAACGCATTCGCCGACTTCAACCATGCCATCGACCTGAACAATAAGGTCGCCGAATCTTGGGCAAACCAAGCGTTCGTCTATGAGCGCAAGGGCGACAAGGCGAAAGCCCGCCGCTCCTATCAGCATGCCATCAATCTCGATCCGAATTACCAGCCGGCCCGAGACGGTCTGGCCCGCGTCGGCGGCGGCGCCTGAAATTAGAACATAGCGACGCAAACCCGCTTAGCCGCCGGCAAACCTTGCCCGGCGGCTTTTCTTTGCGCCATCCAGCGCTTAGTCTCCATGAATCCTATCACAGCGAGACAGCGACATGTCCTCCCAGCAAAAAGTCACCGTCATCGGCGCCGGAATCATCGGCGCTTCCATCGCCTGGCATCTTCAGCGTAAGGGCGCCGATGTCACGGTGATCGCGCAGAAGGCCGGCGGTGTCGCAACGCCGAACTCCTTCGCCTGGATCAATGCAAGCTGGGGCAATCCGGAATTCTACTTCCATTTCCGTCGTCGCTCGATGAATGAATGGAAGCGGCTTGCGGTGGAGCTGCCCGAGCTGCCACTCAGCTGGTGCGGCGGATTGTGCTGGGATCTTCCCGAGGCCGAGCTGGATGCCTACGCAGCCCAGCATCATGGCTGGGGCTATGGCCTGCAACCGGTCAATCGGGCTAGCAGTGCAATGATCGAACCAAGTCTTGCCGAGCCGCCGGACTATGCATTGCATGTCGCCGAGGAAGGCGCCGTCGAGCCACTTGCCGCTGCCGAGATCCTGCTGAAGGACGCAACGAGAAAGGGGGCAAGGCTACTGTCGGGCATCGAGGTCAGGCGCCTGTTGACGGAGAATGGCCGCATCACCGGCATCGAAACTACGCAAGGAACTTTCGAAGCCGATCATGTCGTTCTCGCCGCCGGCGCAGCGACGGTCGCGCTCGCCGCATCGGCCGATATCGATGTGCCGCTCGAAGCCCCGCCGGGCCTGATCGTCCACTCCCGTCCCGCGCCAAAGCACCTGAACGGTCTGGTTCTGATGCCCGAACTGCATATGCGTCAAACGGCGGAAGGGCGCATCATTGCCGGCAGCGATTTCGGCGGGAGCGATCCCGCCGGCAATCCGGAACAAGCAGCCGATGAACTGTTCGGCAAGGTCAAGGCGGCCTTGAGGGGCGGAGAGGACTTGGCTCTGGATTTCTACACGGTCGGTTATCGTCCGACGCCAAAGGACGGCCTGCCCATTCTCGGAGGGGTCGATGCCGCAGCCGGCCTCTATCTGGCAGCGCTCCATTCCGGAGTGACGCTGGCACCTCTGGTCGGATTGCTTGCCGCCGAAGAGATACTCGACGGCAGGAAGATCGCGGAGCTTTCTCCCTTCCGTCTTTCTCGCTTCGCATGAGAGCCGGACAGGCGGTTGCCGAGATGGGAAGAACACCTCGCTATGGTCGTAAATATCGGGGATCGCTTATGATTTCGCAGCAATGACTTTTCAGATGTTGCAAGGCAATTTACCGGGCCCTAACATGGTACATTCAAGAGCATGCAGCTCGGGTCTAAGCATGGGGGCGCTTGGCATGATGACCAAAACCATTCTTTTCGTTTTTGCCAGCGCGGGCCATCGGCATGGGGATGCGATCGGCTAATCGCTCCATGAGGAAGCCACACTTCCCAAAAGCGTCGATTGGAGCCTATCTGATCGCCATCGCATTGGCGATCGCCTTGCCTATCCTGGCTTTTGTCGCACTGCTCCTCGTCCAGCTCGAAGACAATGAGCGCGATGCGTTGAAGGGAGATACGGTCCAGGCCGCCCAAGGCTTGGCGCGCGTCATAGACCGTCAATTGCAGGACATGGCGACGACGTTGCGGCTGCTTTCGTCCTCACCGGAACTCGAGCACAATGACATCGCCACCTTCTACGCACGGACGGAGACCGTTCTGCGAACCGATTCGCTTTTCGTTCTGCTCATGGAGAAGGACGGCCAGATTCGGCTGAATACGCGCTGGCCTTTCGGCAAGGCGCTCGGCAAAACGGGCAACATAGCCGCACTGCAATCAGCGCTGGCTTCCGGACGCATCGAGACCTCCGACGTCTTCGTGGCATCAACGGCACGACGCTGGGTATACAACGTCACTCTGCCGCTCGAGCATTCTCCAGCCGGCGCCGCCCTGGCTATCACCCAGGATGCCAACGACCTTGCCAAGCTCGTGACGACGGAGGCGCTACCGCCGGGTTGGTCGGCAGCCGTCATCGATAAGTCCGGCCATGTCGTCGCGGCCGGCGGCCCGACCACCCACGCACCGGGCGATGTTTTCACCAAGGAGATCCTGTCGAAATTGATCGCATCCAGCGGCGTCTATCAGGACGAAAAGGTCCTGCCGCGCTCTCTGCTCGGCTACGCGCAGATCTCCGGTTGGTCATGGAAGGCGGTGGTCTGGGGGCCGGTCGCCTCGGCGCAGTCTTCTCTGATGAGCACCTGGCGCTTCCTCATCTATGGCGGCGTCACGCTGCTGCTGATCGCGCTGATCGCCGTCTACGCACTGGCGAGGCAGGTGCGTATCACCATACAGAGTATCGCCGACATGGCGGAGCGCATGGGCCGCGGCGAGATTGTCGCTCCGATCGACACCAGTGTTATCGAAGCCAATCAGGTGGCGGTCGCTCTCTCCAACGCCTCCTTTGACCGAAGCGTCACGGAAGATCGCCTGCACTTCGTGATGCATGAACTCGTGCATCGCACCAAGAACCTACTGGCGCTCGCCCAGGCGATGACACGTCAGCTCGCGCGACAGACAGACAGCGTCGATACCTTCCAGCGAGCGGTCGCGGACCGATTGGAGGGGCTAGCCCGCTCGATAGAAGTGTTGACCAGCGAACAATGGTCCGGCGTCTCGCTGCGACGGGTGATCGACATCCATCTCGCGACGTTCCTGCAGGCCCCGCAGCAACTGGATGTCCAAGGTAACGATTTCCTGCTGAAGCCCGAGGCTGTTCAGAACCTCGGCCTGGTTCTGCACGAGCTGGCAACCAATTCGGTCAAATATGGCGCGCTTTCGGCACCCGAAGGCAAGATCGATATCGAATGGACGAATGAAATCGGTGACAACGGACCGATGATCCGTTTCATCTGGAGCGAAAGCGGCGGCCCCGAGGTCAAACCGCCAACCGAAGCCGGCTTTGGCACCACCGTCACGAAGGTCCATGCCGCCGCGTCCTTTGGAGGTAATGTCGAGGTGGACTTCCGTGCCACCGGCCTCATCTGGACCCTAATTGCGCCGCGCAACATGATGGAACGCGAGCGAAGCTAAAGACTACGTCCGGGAGACGGCAGCAGCACGCGCAAGCAGCAGCGCACGCTCCCTGTCATTGCCCGTCATCTCGGCGGCGCGACGGAATTCGACGACAGCCTCTGCACCTCGTCCGAGTTTTTCCAGAAGATCGCCGCGAACGGTCGGCAGTAAATGGGACTCCTTCAGCCGCGGCTCGTCCTTCAACGCATCGGCGATCACAAGCCCGTAAGCGGCGCCGAACGCCATGCCGACGGCGACGGCGCGATTGATCTCGACGATCGGCGACGGGGCGGCCAGAGCCAGTGCCTGGTAGTAGGCAGCGATGGCGATCCAGTCGGTTTCGGCGGCAACCACTGCCCGAGAATGACATGCGGCAATCATCGCCTGCAGCAGATAAGGACCGGGCATTGTCGTGAGGAGCAGGGCGCGGTTCAAGCGATCGAGGCCGCTGCGGATCAGCGACCAATTCCACCGGCTACGGTCTTGATCGAGCAGCAGAATCGGATTGCCCACTTCATCGGTCCGGGCAGCGAAGCGCGAAGCGTTCAGCTCCATGAGGGCCAGCAGCCCCAGCACCTCGGGCTCCTGCGGAAGCAGTGCCGCCAGCGATCGTCCGAGACGCAATGCCTCGCCGCATAGATCGGCCCGCAGCCAATGCGGTCCTTGCGTTGCGACATATCCCTCGTTGAAGATGAGATAGAGCACCTCCAGCACCGCTGCGAGGCGCTCTCGCCGCTCGTCTCCCCGAGGTGTCTCAAACTCAAGGCCAGCCTCGCGCAGCGTCCGCTTGGCGCGAACGATGCGTTGGCCGATGGTCGCTTCCGACAAGAGAAAGGCGCGACCGATTTCCTGCGTGGACAACCCGCCGAGCAGCCGCAAGGCAAGTGCTGCGCGTTGTTCGGGCGGCAGTACCGGATGACAGGCGGTGAATATCAGCCGCAGCAGATCGTCGTCGATATCTTCATCCAACAATGACTCGATATCGGGCGTCTCGCGCTCAAGTGCGGCAAAGTCGATCGCGAACTCGCGATTCTTGCCGGCAATCAACGTGGTACGGCGCAGCCGGTCGATCGCCTTGTTTTTCGCAGCCCGTGTCAGCCAGGCCGCCGGGTTACGCGGGATGCCATCGCGGGGCCAGCGTTCGAGGGCCAACACGAAGGCATCCTGCGCGATCTCCTCCGCCAACCCGATGTCCCGCAATAGGCGGTTGAGCCTGGCGGCGAGCCTTGGCTGCTCGATCCGCCAGACAGCTTCGATGGCACCAGAGGTGGTCACCCCTTGAGCTCGCTGAAGCCTGCAGCCGCTTTCTGCACATCCTCGGGGAAATCGCTCATCTCCTGAACGCGGCGAACCTCGATGATGGCATTTTCCCCTGCGGGGCAACGGCGCGCCCATTCGATGGCCTCGTCTCGCGAGCGCACGTCGAGGATCCAGTAACCGCCCAGCACTTCCTTGACCTCCGCGAAGGGGCCATCGACGACCGTGGGCTTTCCGCCCTTGAAGCTCACTCGCGCACCGGAAGCCGGAGGATGCAGTCCTTCGAGCGCCAGAAGCACGCCGGCCTTCTTCAGTTCTTCATTATATTTCATCATCGCCTCGATCGCCTCCAGGCTGGGCAAGGCATCGGGCGCGGCGGAAGCGTAGCCGTCGGGAATCATTAGCATCATGAATCGCATGAGTTCTGTCTCCTTGGTTGATTAGAACATAGCACACGACGAACGAGCCACCGCAGAATCGACGGGAGCTCGAAAAATAGATTCGATTTTTTGAAGGATGATACGTGCCGGGCCACGAACCTCGATCGTGGGCCTTGCACGTTGCGATGACTTACTCATTCATCGCCTTGACGATTTCCTCGGTCACCTTCTTGGCATCGCCGAGAAGCATCATCGTGCCATCCTTGTAGAACAGCGTATTGTCGATGCCGGCATAGCCTGAGCCGAGCGAACGCTTGATGAAGAGGCAGGTCTTGGCCTTGTCGACGTCAAGGATCGGCATGCCGTAGATCGGCGAAGTCTTGTCGTCGCGCGCAGCCGGATTGGTGACGTCGTTGGCGCCGATGACATAGGCGACATCGGCCTGGGCGAATTCCGAATTGATGTCCTCGAGCTCGAAGACTTCGTCATAGGGCACGTTGGCCTCGGCCAGCAGCACATTCATATGGCCCGGCATACGGCCAGCCACAGGATGGATGGCATATTTCACCTCGACGCCATGCGCCTTCAGCCTGTCGGCCATTTCGCGCAGCGCATGCTGAGCCTGCGCCACGGCCATGCCGTAGCCCGGCACGATGATGACCTTGGAGGCGTTCGCCATCAGATAGGCGGCATCCTCCGCCGAACCGAGCTTCACCGTCCTGTCGGAATTGTCGACCCCACCCGCGATCGTCTCGCCACCGAAGCCGCCGAGAATAACAGAGACGAAAGAGCGGTTCATGCCCTTACACATGATGTAGGACAGGATCGCGCCTGAGGAGCCGACAAGCGCGCCGGTAATGATGAGCGCCAGATTGCCGAGGGTGAAGCCAATGCCGGCGGCAGCCCAGCCGGAATAGGAGTTCAGCATCGACACGACGACGGGCATATCGGCGCCGCCGATCGGCACGATCAGCAACACGCCGAGGGCCAGTGACAGCAGGACCACTGCCCAAAAGGCGAAATGGCTCTCGCTAGCGGCCAGGCTGATGATGAAAATGACGATCAAAACAAGTAGAGCAGCGTTGATGACGTGGCGGTTCGGCAGCATGATCGGCTTGCCGGACATGCGCCCATCGAGCTTCAGGAAGGCGATGATCGAACCGGTGAAGGTCAGCGCGCCGATGGCGACACCGATCGCCATCTCGACGCGGGCTTCGGTATGAATTTGGCCGATTTCACCGATGCCGAACGAAGACGGGGTATAGAGCGCGGACGCCGCGACGAGAACAGCTGCCAGACCCACAAGTGAATGGAAGCCGGCCACGAGCTGCGGCATCGACGTCATCGGAATGACGCGGGCGATATAGGCCCCTGCCCCGCCACCGATGGCAAGGCCGAGAATGATCAGCCCCAAGCCGCCAAATGACGGCGTTGCCAGCACCAGCGTGGTGACAATCGCAATGCCCATGCCGATCATACCGTAGAGATTGCCGCGCCGGCTGGTGGCAGGATGGGAGAGGCCGCGCAGCGCCAGGATGAACAGGACGCCGGAGACGAGATAGAGGAACGCCGCAACATTGCTCAGCATGCGGCCCTCACTTGTCCTTCTTCTTGTACATTGCCAGCATGCGCTGGGTGACAAGGAAACCACCGACGATATTCACCGAAACAAGCACCAGCGCTACGAAGCCGAAGCTCGTGGCGAGACCGCTCGCAGAGATACCGACCGCCAGCAGCGCGCCAACTACGATGACCGAGGAGATGGCGTTGGTGACCGCCATCAGCGGCGTATGCAGAGCCGGCGTCACCGACCAGACAACATAGTATCCGACGAAGATCGCCAGCACGAAGATGGCCAGCTGAAAAACGAAGGGGTCGACTGCACCGCCAGTTGCGGCGCTCGCTACTTCCGGGGCCCGTGCGGCGGCGACCCTGACGGCGGTAACGGCATCATTCAGTTGCTGAAGCGCTTGGTCCATCGCTTGGCTTGCCATGTCAGAGATCTCCCTTCTTGACCGTCGGCTGGTCGGGATCGACGAAGTTCGGGTGCACGACTTCGCCGCCATCGGTCAGCATCGTCGCCTTGATCAGCTCGTCGGCACGGTTCAGACCAAGGCTTTTGCTGTCCTTGTCGACCATGGTTTCCAGGAAGGTGACAAGGTTCTTCGCGTAGAGAGCGGAGGCGCTGGCGGCGATCCTTCCAGCCATGTTCGGGTATCCGATCACCTTGACGCCTTCGACATCGGCGACCTTGTCATATTCGGCACCCTCGATATTGCCGCCGCGCTCGATCGCAAGGTCGACGGCAACAGCACCGGGGCACATCGCTTTCAGCATATCGCGGCCGACGAGCCGCGGCGCCGGCCGGCCCGGGATCAGAGCCGTCGTGATGATGATGTCCTGCCTGGCAATATGCTCGGCAACGAGCGCCGCCTGCTTGGCCTGATATTCGCTGGACATTTCCTTGGCGTAGCCGCCTGCAGTTTCCGCCGCCTTGAACTCCTCGTCCTCGACGGCAATAAACTTAGCGCCGAGCGAGGCGACTTGTTCCTTGGCCGCCGGGCGCACGTCCGTGGCGGAGACCAGGGCGCCCAGCCGCCTCGCGGTCGCGATCGCCTGCAGGCCGGCAACGCCCGCACCCATGACGAAGACCTTCGCGGCTGGGATTGTACCCGCCGCAGTCATCATCATCGGCAAAGCCCGGTCGTAGACGGAGGCAGCTTCGATGACTGCCTGATAGCCGGCAAGGTTCGCCTGCGACGACAGAACGTCCATTGATTGCGCGCGCGTGATCCGCGGCATCAGTTCCATGGCGAAGCTCGTGATTCCGCCGCGCGCCATTTCGGCGAGGGCAGCCTCGTTGCCGTAGGGATCCATGATGGCAATGACGATAGCGCCGTTCTTATAGCGGGAGATCTCGCCGGCCGTCGGCCGCCTCACCTTGAGGATGACATCAGCCGCCCTCGCATCCTCGGCGGAGCCAATGCGCCCACCGACGGCTTCAAATTCAGTATCTGGAATGCGGGACAAGGCACCTGCGCCGGCTTCGATCACGACATCGAAGCCGAGATTTCGCATCTTCTTCACGCTGTCGGCGCAGGCGGCGACGCGCGTCTCCTCCGCCACGCTTTCCTTGGCTACGAAAACCAGATTGCTCAACGACAATACCTCGCATTAAACGGCGACGCACCGAACACGGTGGCGCGACGACCTGTAGAATTACGGGAAAGCCCGGGCCAAAAGGCCCGGTGTCGATCAGCGCGGAAAGGTCAGCGCAGAAGAATGATGCTTGCGATGGAAAGAACGATGAAAATCAGCAGGCCGCCGAGGAAACCTGCATGACCGAAAAAGCCCGCTGCCATGCCGATCAGCAGCGCTGCAACAATCGCGGAGCCGACCTTGGCGCCTGAAATGAAAAGACTATAGGTCTTCTCATGCTCCTTGTAATCCATCGGAGCACCCACTTCGGCGGGTCCAGTATGATGTTCGGCCATTCCAATAATCTCCCCTCAATACACCCAGCCCGAATAGCCCGAATGGGCCAAGGGCTGAAGTTCGTCCTCAAAAGCGGCGGCACCAGACAAGATGATACCGCAGCCAAATTTCCTCTACCGAGGGGTTACACAAAGCGAGAAGAAATGCAATGCACGAGAAGGTCGCAGCCACACACAGGCTAGCCGAATTGCCCGTGAATCTCACGCCTTCCGCCGCTCGCCAGCCGTGCTGTCGGCAGAATGGTCAGAGGCGGTGAACCATTATCCTTGTCGCGCGAGAACATCATGCGCCGTTCGTAGGGTTCCGAATCGAAGAAGGGATAGCGCTTCATCAGCTTGCCGCGAATCTCCTTCGATCGCGACGCCAGCAGCGTTAGTTCGAAACCATAGGTCTTGGTCATACGCGGCGGCACGACAGTGTCGGCATAGAAGACGCGCTTGTAGAAGGCCGCATGCGCCGGACGAATATGCTGCATCACTCGATCAGTGTCGAAATAGATGGCACCGACGATCGCCGGGCGCAACGTGAGATAAGGCAGTGCCGGCAGTTCGAGCTCCAGATCGGGATCGACGGCAAAGCGGGCGGGATCGATCAGCGTCATGCCGGCATCGAGGAAGGCGTGTATCTCGTCGGGAAAGATGCCGGTCGACTGGCATACCCGATGATCCGGCGTGACATGGTGTATTCGCACCGTGCTCACCAGTTCTTCGTAGTAATAGACACCGAAGATATAAGCATGATCATCGAAATCGATGTCGTCGATAAGGTTCTTGGCGGCCACGGGCAGGACGGAGCGCGCCTTGTAAGCTTTGTAGCGTAGCCGCGCGACATCCTCCATGTCTTCGCTGCTTTCGATCCGGCGGTATTCCACGTGATCGAGCACCTCCATCAGCTTCCCTGCGAAGCTGTTTTGCAAAGCACTCATGTTAGTCATGGTTAATGTTCCGTAAAGGTTAACGGAACATCTTTGGTATTAATGGAAAATTTGATCAATATTTGTTTTAAATTTTATTAACTATTCGTTCATTAAGGTTAATTTTCTTAATCAATACCGGTATAGGTTTTTGCACTTGAAATTGTTCAAGTCAGCACCGTAGCAAGCCAGGATTCGGGCGGTGTCGCCTCCCCGTTTGCGTAGGTGAAACGGACTGCGGTCTTCCGGATAATTCAACGAAATGAATGGCTTACTGAAAGAGCTTGGCGGGAAAAGAGGCCGCAGCTCAGCGCGTCTACGTCTTTGAAGAGATGACCAGGGACACGGGCCGCAGATGCGTCAGGCGACGTGATCGTGCCGCAGGCCCGATTGCCGGCGGCTGAGGCTGTCTACCATTCCCACAACCTGCTCTTTCGACACAGGCATGGAGAACACATAGCCCTGAATGATATCGGCCAGGTCCTTCTCGACGATCAGAGCCAGTTGCTCCAGCGTTTCGACACCCTCGATCACGATGTGAAGGCTCAAGGCACGGGAGAGATCGACGATACCGCAGAGAAGCTTGAAACGACGGCTGTCCGTCGTGATATCGCGAACGAAGGAGCGATCGATCTTGACGATGTCCACAGGCAAGGAGTCGAGATAGCTGAGGCTCGAAAAGCCCGTGCCGAAATCGTCGATCGCAATCGTGATGCCCTTGGTCCGCAGATCCGCCAGAATGGAACGAACGGTCGCAATCTCGTCCATAAGGCAGCTCTCCGTGACTTCGAGATGCAGCCGCGACGGCTCCAGTCCCGACGTCTCGAGTGCTTCCACGACGACATCGACGATATCATTGCTGCGCAGATCGTGGGCCGAGAGGTTGACCGACACGGCAATCGGCGCCGGCCAGGCGACGCAATCGCGGCAGGCCTGATTGATCATGAAGCGGGTAATGCCGCTCACGATCCCCATCTCTTCGGCAATCTGGACAAAAATGTTGGGCGGGATCGAGCCCTTTTCCGGATGAACCCAGCGCGCCAGCGCCTCGCAGCAATCGATGCGGGCGCCGTCCGGCGTGAACATTGGCTGGTACATCGCCAGAAGCTTGCCGTTTTCCACCGCTTCGCGCAGATCGTCCTTCAGCTTCTGCCGCTCGACATAGCGCGCATCCATCTCCTGCTCGAAGGCACTGCAACTGCCCTTCATCCGCAGCTTGGCGTCAAACAAGGCCAGATCTGCTTTGATCTGCCACTCTTCCGGACGGAACTCGCGGCTAGACATGGTCACATATCCGCCGCTGAACGAAATCCTGAGGCTGTTGTCGTCGACATCATAGGTGCCCGTCATCGCGGCGTGCAGCGCGCGGATCTGGGAATCCAGGTCAGGCGCATTGTCTTCGTTCGGGAAGAACAGTACGAATTGATCACCCACCAGCCGCGCCGGAAGCACTGTGGTGCTGGAATGCTCCTTCAGGCGTTCTGCGATGGCAACCAGCAACCGGTCACCCGTCACATGGCCCTTGGTGTCATTGACATGCTTGAAATCGTCGACATCGAGCACGAGAATGCCGACCTGGCTTTCGGCCGTTCGCGCCGCAAGCTTCTCCTTGACGAGTTCGACGAAATATTCTCGGTTCGGCAGCCCCGTCAAAGGGTCGTAGCGCACCATATGCAGGATCTTGCGCTCCGCGCGAATGCGCACGGTAACATCCTCGAAAATCAGGATAACGACACCATCGGCGCGGCGGCTGGCCGAAAACTCGAGGAACTGATCCTCGTTGAACTGGATGAGGGTGCGGGACAGCGTGCCGCTGACGAGCTGCGCCATCTGCCGTTGGATAAGCCCTGGCAACGACCCATCGATGAAGGCATGGCGCGCGCCGTAACGCAGCACGACGTCGAATTCGCAATCCTTGAGCTGCTCCTGATGCGAGAAATTCAGAAGCTCGCATGCCTTGCGATTGACCACGAGGATACGATTATGGGCATCCAGCATGAACAGGCCATGCGTCATGTTGTTGAGCGCGGTATCGAACCGGTCCGCGATCTGCGATATCTCGCGCGATGCAATGACGTTCTTGTAGAGAAATTCGCGCACGCCGTTCGCCATCGCCCGCGTCGTCAATCCGAAGGGGACGAGCATGATGGAGACAACAGCCTTGTAGAGCTGCTGCGACACCAGACAGGCGATAATGATCGGCAAACAACAGGCTAGCGTCTGGAGATCGATCGCCTTCTGGGAACCGTAGTTGCGGCCGACGATCGAAACCATCGACGCCATCGTGACCGCGATGCAAATGAATTCCGCCAGCGGATCCTGCACCATAAGGATGGCATAACCGCTGCCGATGCCGAGGATGGAGGCGGTTCCTGCCGCTCCGATGACATAGCGAGTTTCCCAATGGGCGATATCAGCGCGCGTGAAAGCGTGCTTGTCGGCGGCATCGAAGCGCCAGAAAGAGTGCATCCGCAATGCGAAAACGGCCGCAAAAGCCACGCAGAGAACGAGATAGATGCTCGCGCGCGTGCTCATGAAGACGATGACATACGTCAGGATGTGAACAGCCACGCCCGTAAACAGCGTTTTACGGTTTCCGAAAAGCGAACTGACGAACGACAGATAAACATCTGTCGGCACGGTGTCCGGGCTTGGAGGCTTCATTCAGAGTTCCCCTGATGCGGCGGACACCCTATGTGAAACACTTTAAAATTTGATTGCCTAAATAGTACGCATCTAGACAGATTTTCCAATTAAGCCGGTAACTTAGGTTGAATTGACGTCATGATACGCATCGTATTCGTGCAACTGATCCAAGTGCATTCCGACCGCAGCTTAATATTTAAGTCACTAATAAATAAAACAAAACATCATTAAACACTTATGTAATGCGGATTATAGCTTGCCCGCCCGCTGCTGGATCATCATGAACGTATCAAATGTGTATTCGGAGAGCTGCATCCACAAATATGCATCTTTCTTGTAGGCCACCTGGTCCTCATAGATGCGCTTGAAGGAATCGTTGGATTTGGAGAGCTCCGCGTAAAGCGCGCCAGCGGACTGGAAGCAGGCCTCCATGATTTCCTGGCTGAAGGGCCGCAAGGTCACGCCCTGTTTGACGATTTCCTTCAGGGCCTGTGGGTTCTTTACATCGTATTTCGCCAGCATGTTGGTGTTGGCAAAAGCGCAGGCATCGGTAAGAACGGCCTGATAGTTCTTCGGCAGTGCGCCCCATTTTTCCAGGTTGAAGAATGCATGCACCACGGCGCCGCCCTCCCACCATCCCGGGTAGTAATAGTATTTCGCAATCTTCTGCAGCCCGAGCTTCAGGTCATCATAGGGACCGACCCATTCGACCGCATCGATGGCGCCCTTGTCCAACGCGCCGTAGACATCGTTCACGGCGATATCCTGTTGCGGGGCGACGCCGATCTTCTCCATCACCTTTCCAGCAAGGCCGGCCAGGCGCATCTTCAGGCCCTTGAGATCGTCAAGCGTGTTGATTTCCTTGCGGAACCAACCGCCCATTTGCGCGCCGGTATTTCCGGCAGGAAGGCCTAGCATGCCTTGCGTGGCGTAAAACTCGTTCATCAGCTTGTTGCCATTGCCCTGGTAGAACCAGGCATTGGTTAGCCGGGCATTGAGGCCGAACGGCAGCGCCGTGCCGATGGCATAGGTCGGGTCCTTATTGGCGAAGTAGTAGGAACAGGTGTGCGCGGCATCCACAGTTCCCGCGCTCACCGCATCGGCGGCCTGCGCACCGGGCACGATTTCTCCGGCCTCGTAAACCTGGATGGTGAAATTACCGTTCGTCGCATCCGAAACATGGGCGGCGATATCTTCGGCGCCGCCATAGATCGTATCCAGGCTCTTCGGAAAAGACGATGTCATCTTCCAGGTGATCTTGGGAGATTCCTGGGCCAGAGCCGGGCTGGCAAGCGCGGAGGTAGCGGCGCCTGCGCCAACAGCCCCTGCCCGCCTGATAAAGGAACGGCGATCCATCGAATTCTCCCATACGGACGGCTTTGCTGGAGAGCGGCGCGCTCCCCGACCCGGCGCAAGCGATGGAGCTAACCACGCCGCACCCGGTCTTTCAAGTTTGCTCTTGCATCGCATTATGGCGATTCCTGTACATCCTTGTGACGAAGGAAAACAAAGCCGCCCGGAAACCACTCCGCGTTGCCGACGAACGGATATTCGCATAGATTTGAAGCGAGGCTAATTCGCCCTCGGATTGACATCTTCGCCAGTCAGGGGTCTGAGGAAATAGCTCTTTTCGCACATCCCGGAGTCTCGAATGTCCAGACCGATCATCGCCATCCCCGCTGATATCCGCGAGTTCGACGGGACAAGCTGGCATGCGGTGCAGCTGCAATATGTCCGCGCCGCCGTGAAGGCTGCCGGATTGATGGCTCTGATCGTTCCTGCACTTGAAGATGACAACGATGCCGACGCCATTCTCGACCGTGTCGACGGCTTGCTCGTCTCCGGCTCTGCAACCAATGTGCATCCATCGCTCTATGGCAAGGAAGCCAAGGACAGCGACGGTCCCTTCGATCCGGCGCGCGATGCGACGTCGCTGCCGCTCATTCGCCGTGCCATCGAGCGCGCGATCCCCATGCTCGCCATCTGTCGCGGCATTCAGGAGCTGAATGTTGCTCTCGGCGGCACGCTCGCCAGTGAAATCCAGGACCAGCCCGGCATATGGGATCATCGCAAGCCGCAGAATGTCGACCGCGACACGATGTATGCGATCCGCCAGAGCGTCTTCGTCAAGGAAGGTTCGTGCATCGCCCGCGTCGTCGGACCGGGCGAAGTGCGCGTGAACTCGCTGCATCGCCAGGCGATCGCGAATACGGCACCGAGGCTGCAGGTGGAAGCATTGGCCGAAGACGGCACCATCGAGGCCGTCTCCGTTATCGGCGCCAAGGCCTTTGCAGTCGGCGTGCAATGGCATCCGGAATATTGGGCCGAGACGGATTCGCCGTCGCTCAAGCTCTTCAGCGCCTTCGGCGACGCCGTTCGCGACTATGCTGCCAGCAAAGAGCGGCTCGCCGCCGCCCAATAGAGCGTTTCAGCCTTTCGTCGGATCGCGAAAACGCTCCAATTCCCTGTCGCCGGCATATACAGGAGGAAAATCGCGGCGCAATTTTCCTCCGGATGCTTCGTCGGCATGGGGCCGTATGATTAGCCGCGCGGCTTGACCGGCGTTTCCGGCACCGGTGTCAACGGCTGGCCCTTTGCGAACCATTCGATGATGTTGTCGACCACGAGATCGGCCATGGCATTGCGCGTCGGCATTGAAGCGGATGCCACATGCGGCAACAGCGAAACATTCGTCAGCGTGAGATAACCGGCCGGAACATTGGGCTCGTCGTAGAACACGTCGAGACCGGCGGCTCCGAGCGTGCCATTGCCGAGCGCAGCAATCAGCGCATTATCATCGACTGACCAGCCGCGACCGACATTGATGAACACGCCTTGTGGCCCGAGCGCAGACAGGATCTCGGCGTTGATGACTTTGTGCGTCTCCGGCGTCTTCGGCACGATGGAGATCAGCGTATCCACCGATTGAGCCATTTCCTTCAGCGTCGGATAGTAATCGTAAGGCAGCGAGTCACGCGGCGAGCGCGTGTGATAGCCGATCCTCACCTTGAAGGGCTCGAGCCGTCTCGCAATCTCCAGACCGATGCGGCCGAGGCCGTTGATACCGACACGACGTCCCTTCATCGAGAAGGGAGAGAGTGGAAATGCCCCTTCCTTTGCCCAACGCCCCTCGCGCAGCCAGTCTTCCGCCTTCGGAAACTGGCGCAGCGTGTTCAGCAGCAAGGCGATCGCAGTATCGGCGACCTCGTCATTGAGAACATCGGGGGTGTTGGTGACCACGATCCCCTTGGAAGCGGCATGCTTCACATCGATGCCATCATAGCCCACGCCGAAATTGGCGATGACTTCGAGATTCGGGAAGGAATCGATCCATGCAGCATCGAAGCCGCCTCCGACGGCAACACCCCGCACCCGCTCCGCCGTATCCGCATCGACCTTCGGGCTGTTGCCGCGATCGACCGAAATAACATCGAACTGCTTTGCAAGCCTTTCGAACACACGCGGATGTATCTTCCCCGGAACGAGGACGGCAATGCGGTTATCGGGCATGAATCTTTCCTCTTGCGATAAGGTTCGGCGCTCGTGGAGCAACCCCGGGAAAAGCGGGCAGCGCCTTCCCGTCCGGAATTGCGCCGAACAATGAAATAGAGCGGTTCTACGATCCCGTGAAGGGCCGAATTGCTCTAGCGAGCCTTATAAGGAGCCGTCGACTGTCGGATACGCATTTCCGGCTTGATGAGATGGATACCATCCGGCTCATGGCTTCCGGCCAGCCTGTCCAAAAGCGCTCGCGCGGCAAGCCTTCCGACTTCGGCCTGACCGTTCCACACCGTCGTCAGCGCCGGCGTTGCGATCGCCGCCTCCTCCAGATCGTCATAGCCGGTGACCGAAATATCCCGTCCGGGCACAAGTCCGGCGCGGGAAATGCCGTTCATGAGGCCGATGGCGACCAGATCGTTCCAGCAGACGGCCGCCGTCGGCTTCTGCTGCAGCGACAGGAAATGTACCGCCGCCTCGAAGCCGCCCTGCTTGGAGCGCGCGCCGGGAATGCGCAGATTGGGGTCGACTTCGATACCGGCCTTGCGCAGCGCATTGACATAGCCCTGATAGCGGTCGCGTCCCGTCGAGGTCTGATCCGTACCGCCGATCATCGCAATGGTGCGGTGTCCGAGGCTGATCAGGTGGTTGGTGGCAAGCGAGATGCCGTAGCTGTCATCGCCGCGATAGGTCGGCAGGTCAAGCGCATCGATCTGCCGCGCGACGAGGATGGCGGGCATGCCGTTTTCCTCCGCCAGCTCGAAATCTTCCGGCGGCGTGCCGATCGCCGGCGACATGATGACGCCATCGCCACCGAGCTGCAGCAAGGTCTCGATGAACGTTCGCTGCTTTTCGACGGAATCATAATGATTGGACAGGATGAAGGTATGGCGGCTGCGGTCGAGCTCGCTTTCGATTGCCTTCAGGATTTCCCCGTAGAAGGGGKTCATGATGTCGTGGACGACGACGCCGATGATACCCGATCGCGAGGTTCTGAGGCTGGCGGCGCGGCGATTGTAGATATAGCCGAGCGCCCGCGCCTGATCCTTGATCTTCTCTCGGGTGTTGACCGCGACCAGCGGACTGTCGCGCAAGGCCAGTGATACAGTTGCCGTTGAAATGCCAAGCGTTTCCGCAATCGTCGAAAGCTTTATCTTTTGCGCCACGCGCTCCCTCCCCGTGAGCAGCCGTAACCTATTCCGTTCGTTTCACGATTCCGGAATTTAAAATATTTAATTAAAAGCTTTAATCGCGTTGCGCAACTCGAATTGTTGAGGAAACTCAGATTTCCTCATCGTCTTCCTCGTCATCGCCCGCCTGGAGGTTGTTCTCGATTGCCTTGAGCAAGCGAACGAGCGAGCGAATGTCTTTTTCCGAGAAGCCGCGTGTTGCGAGCTCATCGCAGCTGGCGGCGGAGCTTTCGATCTCACTCACGCTGTTTCGGCCCGTTTCGGTGAGATAGACCTTCGTCAGGCGCGCATCTTCGGCATCCGGCCGCCGTTCGACGAAGCCTTGCGCCTCCATGCGGCCGATGGTGCGGGTCATCGTCGGCGCCTTGACGCCGAGTTTCTGCGCCAGCGAGCCGGCCGGAAGACCATCGCTCGCAGCCAGGGCAAGAATGACACCGTCTTGCCCGGCATAGAGGCCGCTCGCCGTCAGGCTGCGGGTCATCACCGTACGCATCGAACGTGCCGCCTGCGTCAGTGCCGGCGACAAATCGGCAAGCGTGTAGTCCCGGTGATCCTTCTTCTTACCTGACTTACTTTTCTTCCCGACCTTGTTCTTCTTACCCATCGTGATTCCGTTGACCTTTTCGCCGATGCGCCATCACGCTATGACATTGCGCAGGTTATTGACATAAACAAGAGGCACATCCTCAGATGGCGCATCCTTTGCCACGTTTCGACGACAATGATGCTACACTCGCCCCAGAAGAACGGGCAAAATGGATCGCAGTGCTGCCACTTGGCGCCTATGAGCAACACGGCCCCCATTTGCCCTTCGATACGGACACGCTGATCGCCGAAGGCATCGTCTCACGTCTCAGGGTTGCCTTGCCCGCCAAACTGCCGGTCACCTTCCTGCCCGCCGAACCGGTCGGCTACTCGATCGAACATATGAATGTCGCCGGATCGAAGTCGCTGACCTTTGACGCGGCCGTCAATCGATGGCTCGGAATTGCCGAGCGCATGAGCGGAATCGGCATCCGCAAATTCGTCATGCTGAATGCCCATGGCGGCAACTCCCCGCTGATAACAATCGTTGCGACGGAAGCGCGCGTGCGCTTCAATATGCTGGCGGTCGCGACGAGCTGGACACGCTTCGGCGTACCCGACGGACTGATCTCGCCTGACGACAGGGCCATCGATATTCACGGCGGAGACATCGAAACCTCCGCCATGCTCGCCCTCCATCCGCAGCAGGTGGACATGGCGAAAGCCGCAAATTTTCCATCACGGCAATCCGATTTCATTCGCGACTTCAATCACCTTCGTGCCTACGGCCCTCATGCCTTCGGTTGGAAGATGTCCGACCTCAGCGAAAAGGGCGTGGCCGGCAATGCCGGCGCTGCAACGGCACAAAAGGGCGAAAGACTGATCGCGCATTCCGTCAAAGGCCTTGTCGAACTGCTTGAGGATGTCGATCGGTTCGATGTCTCGACATTGACTTAGCGTTGCCGCCGATCCGCGCCTCAGCAACCCAATGTGATCTTATAACATATAAAAGCCTTTGAACTGAGGTCGCCAACTCCTTATATGGAACCCGACCAATGTCTGCTCCCCGGGGCAACCTTCCATATTTCGAGGCTCCCATGACCGAAACAGCCACGCAAAAGCCCATTCCCGTCACCGTTCTCACCGGCTATCTCGGTGCGGGCAAGACGACGCTGCTGAACCGCATCCTGTCCGAAAATCACGGCAAGAAATACGCCGTCATCGTCAACGAATTCGGCGAGATCGGCATCGACAACGACCTCATTGTCGAGTCGGACGAAGAAATCTACGAAATGAACAATGGCTGCGTCTGCTGCACCGTTCGCGGCGACCTCATCCGCGTCGTCGAAGGCCTGATGCGCCGCCCTGGCCGCTTTGACGGCATCATCGTCGAAACGACAGGCCTTGCCGATCCGGTTCCAGTCGCCCAGACCTTCTTCATGGACGACGATGTCCGCGCCAAGACTGAGCTCGATGCCGTTGTCGCGCTCGTCGACGCCAAGCACCTGCCGCTGCGCCTGAAGGACAGCCGCGAAGCTGAAGACCAGATCGCTTTTGCCGATGTCGTCGTCATCAACAAGTCCGATCTGGTATCGCCGGAAGAGCTGGCCCAGATCGAGGACGTCGTCCGCGCCATCAACCCGGCTGCCCGCGTTTACAAGACGACCCGTTCCGGCGTTGATCTCGCCCGCGTGCTGAACCAGGGCGCCTTCAATCTGGAGCGTGCGCTTGAAAACGATCCGCACTTCCTCGAGCACGGCCACGAGGATCATGTCTGCGGCCCGGATTGCGATCACGACCATCACGACCACGATCACCACCATCATGACCATGACCACGATCATCACCACCATGATCATGATCATGACCACGGTCACGACCATCATCACCACGCCCCGTCGCCGATCCATGACGTGACCGTGCAGTCGGTTTCGCTGCGCGGCGGCGAGATGAATGCCGAACGCTTCTTCCCCTGGATCCAGAAGATCACGCAGGTGCAGGGCCCGAACATCCTGCGCCTCAAGGGCATCATAGCCTTCAAGGACGACCCGGAGCGCTACGTTGTTCAGGGCGTGCACATGATCATCGAAGGTGATCATCAGCGCCCGTGGAAGGACGGCGAGAAGCATGAAAGCCGTCTCGTCTTCATCGGTCGCGAGCTTGACCGCGAAAAGCTGGAAGCAAGCTTCAAGGCCTGCGAGGCGTCTGCCTGATGCCGACTGTTGCTCCGCTTGATATCGACGGCCACGTTCTGGCCGTCGAATTTTTAGGTGACACCCCCCTCTTCGCCAGCGCCGCCGGCACGATCCACCGCCTGGAGGGCGGGGACAAGGCCACCGAAGTTCATAAGGGGATGCTGACCTGCATCCGCGATCCCTATAGCGAAAGCTTGATCTCGGGCGGCGAGGACGGCAAGATCCTGCGGATTGCCGCAGATGGCAGTGCAACGGTTCTGGCCGAAGCCCCGCGCAAATGGATCAGCCAGCTGGCCGCCGGCCCGCAAGGCGCCGTCGCTTATTCCTACGGCAAGAGCACCTTCGTGCGCCTGTCCGATGGCACCGCGAAGGAGTTTCCGGAAGAACGCACCGTCGAGGGCATCGCCTTTGCACCCAAGGGACTGCGCATCGCCGTCGCCCGTTACAATGGCGTGTCGCTGCATTGGGTCGGGATGAGCGCGCAGCCGGTCAATCTGGAATGGAAAGGTGCCCACACCAGCGTCACCTTCTCGCCCGACGGCCAGTTCATCGTCACCACCATGCAGGAGAACGCCCTGCACGGCTGGAAGCTGGATGCCAAGCCGGGCGCCGAAGCGCGCCACATGCGCATGACGGGCTACCCCGCCAAGGTGAAGTCGCTCTCCTGGTCCAACAAGGGCAAATGGCTTGCCTCGTCGGGTGCACCGGCTGCCATCGTCTGGCCCTTCCAGGGCAAGGACGGCCCGATGGGCAAGGCACCGCTCGAACTCGGCAGCCGCGCCAACATCATGGCGACCTGCGTGAAGTTCCACCCGGCCGAAGATATCCTCGCCATCGGCTTCATCGACGGCATGATCCTGGCGGTTCGCATCGGCGATGCCAAGGAGGCGCTCTTGCGCCGGCCGGGCAAGGGTGCGATCACCTCAATGAGCTGGAGCAAATCCGGCAAGCTGCTCGCTTTCGCTTCCGAAGCCGGCGACTGCGGTGTCGTCGACGTTTCGGCTTGAGATGAGGAAGGGGCGGAGCGCGCTTTCCGTCTGGAATCGCGTGAACGCACATAAATGGAGCGGTTGAGCGACCCTATGAAGCGCTGAACCGCTCTGAACAGAAAGACAGGATCATGCCTCAGTCAGGAACGGCCATTGCCGGAAATTCCCCTGCGCTCGACGAAAACGTCTGGGATGTGATCCTTTGCGAGGCTTCCGAGCTTGCGGAGCGCGAGCCGACGCTCGCGCCGCTGCTGCGGGCGCAATTGCTCGCCAGCACTTCCGATGCCGATGGCCTTGCCCACGTGCTTGCCGCGCGCCTCTGCGTGGTCCGGATCGAGCATGATGCTCTGCTGTCGCTACTCTTCGATGTGCTGAGCCGGCATCCGGCAATCCTGCGGGCGACTGAGGCCGATCTCATTGCCGTACGCACGCGCGATCCCGCTTGCACGACCTATCTGCATGCGCTCCTGAACCTGAAGGGCTTTCATGCCCTGCAGACGCACCGCATCGCGCATGCACTCTGGACGGAAGGCCGCAAGGAAATTGCGATCTGGCTTTCCAATCTCGTCTCGCTCGTCTTCGGCCCGGATATCCATCCGGCGGCAAAGATCGGCACCTCGATCATGCTCGATCACGGCTCGGGCATCGTCATTGGCGAAACCGCCGTCATCGAGGATGAGGTCTCCATCTTGCAGAATGTCACCTTGGGCGGCACCGGCAAGGAAAGTGGCGACCGGCATCCGAAGATCCGCCACGGCGTGATGATCGGCGCCGGTGCTAAGATCCTGGGTAACATCGAGGTCGGCGCCTTCAGCAAGGTTGCGGCCGGCAGCGTCGTGGTGAAGGCGGTCCCAGCGCATTGCACCGTCGCCGGCGTGCCTGCAGTAGTCGTCCGTATCCATCGCGCCGACGAGATCCCGGCCGAAACGATGGATCAGAATATTTAGGGCATTTCTAGGAAAAGCGCGCAGCGGTTTTCCGTCCGCAATGCGCAGAGGAACAGGAAGATGGGGCGTTTTCGCGATTCAACGAAAAGCACTCTATCTTCCCGTCAGCATAGCTAAGTCAAAGCGAAGTCCCGCGAAATGGCAGTGCCCTCGCCCGTTCGGAGCGAAGGCAAATAACTTTCAGGCAGCCTTGGAGACCGGTGGCTGTGCGAGCTTGCAGCCGCTGGCAACGATCATGCCGGCAGCGCTGTCCAGCCAGCCTTCCTTGAGCTCGAGAGCCAGGAAACGATCGCGCTGGAATGGGCCTGGCATCACCAGATGGCGGGTCTTCGAAGCAAAGAAGCCGAAGCGCTCATAGTAAGGCGCATCGCCGACGAGTAGGATCGCGCCGTGCTCACGCTTCTTGGCTTCCAGGATGGCCGCGCGCATCAGCGCCGAACCAACACCCTTGCCCTCATAGGCGGGATCGACGGCCAGCGGCCCGAGCAGCAGCGCATCGACCGGGCGGGTCTCCCGATCAACGCCGGCTTCGACGTTCCACAGGCGAACCGTGCCGATGACATGGCCACTGCGGTCACGCGCAACCAGCGCCAGGCCTTCGGCCGGCACGCGACCCTGGCGCAGCTTTTCCGACGACTTCTTGCGGCGGTCGGGACCCATGGCGCGATCCAGCAGGTTTTCGCGCGCAACGACATCGCCTGCGTTTTCCAGGTCGAGGGTGAATGTGGACGGCGCAAAGAATGCGCGCACAGAATCAAGAACAGCGGCCATCTTGGCCTCCCGTACCCAATACCGTTATCAGCGGTGGTGACGAACTATTGTGAGGGTGCCGCCCCGATTGACTGCGGGGACGGCGATATCAAACTCAGATTATGTAGGCTTTCAGCGGGTCGAAACCATTGAATGCCACAGCCGAGTAGGTCGTGGTATAGGCACCGGTGCCTTCGATCAGGACCTCGTCACCGATGGTGAGCGTCACCGGCAGCGGATAGAGGTTCTTTTCGTAAAGCACATCAGCGGAATCGCAGGTCGGCCCGGCGATGACGCAGGGTTCCATTTCGTCGCTGTCGCGCTCGGTGCGGATCGGGTAGCGGATCGCCTCGTCCATGGTTTCGGCGAGACCGCCGAACTTGCCGATGTCGAGGAAAACCCAGCGAGCGGCATCATTGTCCGACTTCTTCGAAATCAGGACGACTTCAGCCTTGATCACGCCGGCATTGCCGACCATGCCGCGCCCCGGCTCGATGATCGTGTGCGGGATCTGGTTGCCGAAATGGGCGCGCAGAGACGCGAAGATCGCCTTGCCATAGGCTTCGGCCGTTGGGACGTCGCGCAGGTACTTGGTCGGGAAACCGCCGCCCATGTTGACCATCTGCAGGTGAATGCCCTGCTTGGCGAGCGAAACGAAGACGCGCTTGGCATCGGCAAGAGCATCGTCCCAGGCATCGACCTTGGTCATCTGCGAGCCGACGTGGAAAGACACGCCGTAGGATTCCAGACCCAGCTGGTGAGCGTAGACGAGAACATCGACGGCCATCTGCGGGACGCAACCAAACTTGCGCGACAGCGGCCATTCGGCACCTTCGCCGTCGGTCAGAACGCGGCAGAACACACGAGCGCCGGGAGCGGCACGGGAAATCTTCTCGACTTCCTCATGGCTGTCGACGGCAAAGAGGTTGATACCGAGTGCGTGAGCACGGGCGATATCGCGCTCCTTCTTGATGGTATTGCCGAAGGAAATGCGGGCAGCGGTCGCACCGGCATCGAGCGCCATTTCGATTTCAGCGACGGACGCGCAATCGAAGCTGGAGCCGAGGCTTGCGAGCAGGCGCAGCACTTCCGGAGCCGGGTTGGCCTTGACGGCATAGTAGATGGCGCTGTCCGGCATAGCATGACGGAAGGCACGGAAGTTATCGCGGACGACGTCGAGATCGACCACCAGGCAAGGACCGTCCGGACGTCGGGTAGCGAGGAAGTCGCGAATACGCTGCGTGGTCATGTCTATTCCCTTTCAATTCCAAAAACTCCGGGGAAGACCCAGAGGACAAAGGGCGACGCTCATTCGCTTAGGAACCAGCCGGTGGAGACCCCGGTACCATGCAAATGCGCGAAGCGCGGATGATGAACGAGTGCCGCAAGCGGCGCTAATTCGCTTTGTCTGCCATGGATTGGAGGGGATATCCCAACCGCACTTCCGGCAATGAAGGTGTGCCTCTTCAGTAACCCCGGCTGATGGAAAGCCGGGAGAGAACAAAAAGGCCCGCACCGTCGTTGCTTCAGATGTCCTCGCATTTTTCGGTTGGCCGAAATAGCGACTGGAGGGGTTAGTTCCAGGTACCTTACCGATTTTCTCACCACATCGAGGATCGGCGGACACCCACGGGCACGTGCGACTTTGGGCTGATCCGGAAATAGGAACATTCGCGATCATAATCAAGAAAATTTTTGCCCTATGCCCGAAAAAAATAATTGAACAAAATGCGCCGATTTGTTCAACATCCCGAAACAGTTAACGGGGGGCTTCGCCATGGATACTTTAACCCGGATTCGCGCCTTTATAGATGTGGTGGAAGCTGAGGGCTTTTCAGCGGCCGCACGCAAGACCGGACGCTCCAAGGCGTTGCTTTCGAAATATGTCCGCGAACTCGAAGATGAACTCGGCGCGCTGCTGCTCAATCGCACCACCCGCCAATTCTCCATGACCGAGGCCGGCCACACCTATTACCGCACCGCCTCCGACATCCTGAAAGAGATCGACAACCTCGCCGACCTCGTGCGCGAGAACAATCAGCAGCTGAAGGGACGACTGCGCATTTCCGTGCCGCGCACCTTCGTCGATGCCGAAGTCGGACAGTCGCTGATCGATTTCGCCAAGGAAAATCCTGATCTGGCATTGGAGATCGCGGCAGACGACCGCTTTGTCGATCTGATCGAGGAAGGCTTCGATGTGGCCGTGCGCATCACCAAGCTTGAAGATTCCGGCATGATCGCCCGCAAGATTTCAGACTTCCGCGTCCATCTCTGCGCGACGCAGGAGTTCCTCGATCGCCATCCGTCCCTGGAGCACCCGACCGACCTTACGCGCGTGCCCTTTATCATCGACACCAACACCCGTTCGCAGGGTAGCATTCGTTTCGTCGATGCCGATAGCACCATCTTCAACGTCGCTATCAACGGCACGCTTGAGGTCAACAGCCCGCATGCGACGCTACGTGCGTCGCTTGCCGGCCTCGGCATCGCCGTCGTCCCCGATTTCATCGGACGCAAGGCGATCGAAAGCGGCCAGTTGCTGACGCTGTTCAACGACTATCTCCCGACCGACCGCGGTATTTATGCCGTCTATCCGCATCGCCGCTATCTTCCGGCAAAGGTGCGCATCTTTGTGGATTATTTGCACAACTGGTTCCGCAAGAACGGCTGAACACTCCGGCTGTCACAACCAACAAGGCCTGCAGCCGATCGCCCATGCCCCGCGTGTTTATAGGAGGAAATGCCCCCAACTCTGTCTCGGTTGAAATTTCTCCCCGCGCCCTGTCAAAATCGCGCCGGTTCAAACGTCACTGCTGCAGCGGGCACTGAAGCTCCGCGTAACGCGAGAAAGGAACGCGTCATGCAATATATGCTGTTGGTGTATTGGAACGAAGCTGAACACAAGAATGCTAAGAAAGAGCAGAAGGCCGAGATGTTTGCGGCCTATGCGGCCTACACGGAAGTGTTGAAAAAGGCCGGAGCGTTCCTGGCAGGCAGTGGATTGCAGGATTCCTCGACGGCAACCGTGGTGCGTGCGCCGGATGGCAAGCCCTCGGTTCTCAACGGCCCCTATATCGAGAGCAAAGAGCAATTGGGTGGCTACTATCTAATCGAGGCGGCTGATCTCGATAGCGCCGTCCTCTGGGCAGCTCGTTGTCCGGGCGCTCAGCATGACACGGTGGAGGTTCGCCCTCTCATGGTTTATTGACGCCGTGTCGCCAGAAGACGACCAGCCTGCTATTAAGGCTGCCGAGGCGGTTGCGCGCCGAAGCTATGGCAAACTGGTCGCCATTCTCGCGGCGCGCACGCGCGATGTGGCCAGCGCCGAAGACGCCCTATCGGATGCCTTTGCCTCTGCCCTGGCCAATTGGCCAGTCAATGGCGCGCCGCATAACCCCGAGGCTTGGCTGCTTGCCGTTGCCCGGCGCAAGATGATCGACGCCATCAGACGCGGACGGGTCGGCGCCGCCGCCTCCGAACATCTTCGGCTCATGGCGGAGGAGTTGGAGGCAACGGCGAGCCGAACGCCGGAAATTCCCGACGAGCGCCTTGCTTTGATGTTCGCCTGCGCACATCCGGCAATAGAGCCCGGCATCAGAGCGCCGCTGATCCTGCAGACGATCCTCGGGTTTGACGCACAGACAATCGGTTCCGCCTTCCTGGTCTCGCCTGCCGCAATGGGCCAACGACTGGCGCGGGCCAAAAATAGGATTCGACGCGCCAAGATTCCTTTGCGCGTGCCCGACAAGGCAGACATGCGCGGGCGCCTTGGCGCAGTTCTGGAAGCGGTCTATGCGGCCTATACGGAAGGCTGGAGTGATCCGGCCGGCGCCGATGCGAGCCTGCGTAACCTGGCCGAGGAGGCGATTTGGCTCGGCCGGCTGATCGTCGCGCTCTTGCCAACGGAGCCCGAAGCGCTCGGCCTGCTTGCGCTGATGCTCTATTCACATGCGCGGCTTGATGCCAGGCGCGGTTCGGCCGGCGAATTCGTACCGCTGGCCAATCAGGATGCTGCTCTTTGGGACGAAGGGTTGATCGACGAGGCTGAGAGGTTGCTTATTCAAGCCAGTGCATTTGACGCCTTCGACCGCTATCAATTGGAAGCGGCGATCCAATCGGCCCATGTCGCGCGACGCCGAACAGGCAAGACTGATTGGGTGGCGATCGAGCGCCTCTACGATGGTCTCTGCGCAATTACCGGCTCGCCCGTGGCTGCCATCAATCGAGCGATCGCCGTGGCACAGACGCGTGGCGCGGCCGCTGGGCTGGCGGCGCTGCCGACGCTAGATCCCGGTAGCCGGCTTAGCGAGTATCAACCCTATTGGGCAGCGCGAGCCGAACTTCATGCAAGAACAGGCGAGATAATGGCGGCATGCGAGGCCTATGACCAAGCGATTGCGCTGGAAATAGATCCCGCGGTCCGCCGATTCTTGCAAAAGCGACGAACGGAAAGCATGGCGCCAGTTAGCCCCGAGGGGCGTCAGACAAAGACAGATCCTGACAAAACAAGCTTGCTTTGAGTTACGCTAATTCTTACACGCTCGTCAGAGCAACGCATCAACGGACTTGTTCTTCCCAAAATGAATCTCTTCTTCTCGGCAGGTATTGCGAGATCAAATACTTGAATGAATCACCTTGAATTGGTTTTGATACCGGTTCCGCCGGTCGGTCCCAATTCCGTCTCATTTCCTGACCAGAAGTCGAAGGGAATCAATGCTCGCGAAACAAATCGGACGCATGAGAAAACCCACGATTTTACACGCCGTCGCCCTCGCCGGCGGACTGCTGTTTGCGCCGGCGATCGTGTCGGCGCATCCGCATATCTTCGTGGAAGCGCGGCTCGAAGTGCTGGCGGGAGCGGACGGCAATGTGCAGGAACTGCGCAATGTCTGGCGTTTCGACGAGGTGTTCTCCTCCTCAGTACTGATGGATTTCGACAAGAACACCAATCTGAAGCTCGACGCGGACGAGCTGAAGGAGGTCGGCAAGACCGTGCGGGAATCCCTCGCCGAATATGACTACTATGCCAACCTGACGCTCAATGGCAAAAGCATAAAAGTCCAAAAGCCGGACATCATCAATGTCGATTTTCGCGACGGCCAGCTTCTGATGTTCTTCGCCGTCAAGCCAGCCGAGCCGATGCCGCTGGCAAAGGGCAACAAGCTCAGCTTCGGCATCTACGATCCCACGCTCTATACCTCGATCGATTTTCCGAGCGATAAGGAGCTGGTGACGGAAGGCGATGCCTTCAAAAGCTGCACACCGAAGGTCGTGCGCCCGAACCCGGATGAAGTCATCGCCGAAAACAAGGCGACGTTGACGGATGCCTTCTACAACGATCCGACGGGCACGACGATGTCGAAACTCTTCGCAACGCGGATAGACGTCCAATGCTGATTTCGAGAGTAGGAAAGCTCGCTCCGGCTGCAGCATTCGCCCTTCTGGCGGCAGCCGGCCTCGCCCATGCTGCCGGCTCGCCGCTTGGCATCGGCACGGCCGAGCCGAGCTTCCAACCGATGGGCGGTCCGCTTGCGCCGATCTTCCTCTATGTGAATTACGAGCAGCAGGCCTTCTATCGCGCGCTCACAAAATCCATCGAAGCCATGCGCCGGGATCCCTGGCAGCTCTGGACGTTGATCGGCCTCTCTTTCGCCTATGGCATCTTTCATGCTGCCGGTCCCGGCCACGGCAAGGCGGTCATTTCCTCCTACATGGTCGCCAACGAGATAGAGTTGAAGCGCGGTATCGGCATTTCCTTTGTCTCGGCGCTCATCCAAGGCCTCGTCGCCGTCCTCGTGGTCGGCGTTGCCTATTTCGTCCTGCGCGGCTCCGGCATCACCATGACCATGGCCACCAACGCAATGGAACTTGCCAGCTTCGTCATGGTCATTCTGTTCGGCTGCTGGCTTCTGTTCCGCAAAGTGCGGACGATGCTTCAGAACCGGGCGCAACGCCGGGAGATCGAGCTTGCGACCTCCGCAGGACCGATCAGCCTGTCGCTCTTCGCAGGTGCCGCTACCGGCACCGATTCCGTGCGGGGCTTTGCGCGCAGCGTCACCGCCGCCACGTCTGCCACAGGCGGCTATCAATGCTACGATCCCGCCCATGCGACAGGCGACGGCGCCTATTGCGAGACCTGCGGCCACGCGCATCTACCTGACCCCAAGATGCTATCGAGCGAGAAGTTCAGCGTCCGCGAAGCCTGGTCTGCTATCATCGCCGTCGGCCTGCGCCCCTGCTCCGGGGCGCTGCTGGTCATGACCTTTTCGATGCTGAACGGGCTTTATCTCGGCGGATTGCTGTCGGTGCTCGCCATGTCCATCGGCACGGCGTTGACCGTTTCGCTGCTTGCAATTATCGCGGTTTTCGCCAAGGGCACCGCCATGCGTTTCACCCGCAAGGGTTCGCGGCTCTCGGCATGGGTCGGCAACAGCATCGAGATTCTCGGCGCGCTGCTAGTCGTCTGCACCGGCATCATCCTGCTCGGCGCGTCACTGCAGAATTAAGGACGGCTTACCGCTGCCCGCGGTGCTGATAACGCGCCCTCAGCCAGAACACGAAAAAGAAGGCCAGGATAACCAGCACGCCGAAGCCGGTGCCGAGCCATGGCGAAAATGTTCCGAGCCAGACGATGACGTTCGGCATCAGATAGAGCACAGCCGTTGCGACCAGCAAAATAATCCCCGCTGCAATCGCCGCCGAGCGCGTGTCGCTTTTCTTGTCCGTCAAATCGCCGATTCCTAGCACGCCGTGAAATGTGTCGGCGAAGGCTTAGGCCAGCCGCCGACGAAAGGCAACCGGCCCGTGTTTATCAGCTTCAGACTTTGGCGCCTGCAACTGTCGCCTCGATATGATCGACCAGCGCATCGGGCAGACCGAGGCGTCCGGCCAGCAAATCGAGGTAGCCGCGCTCGGCTCTGGTGTCCGGTTCGATCGTCAGCCGTGATGCCGTATAGACCTGCACCCGCTGCTCTTCCGTCTTTGCCGAAGCCACGATGGTATCGAGATCGACAGGATTGGCAAGCTCACGCTGGAAGAAGGCTTCCGCCTCGGATCCTATGCCCGATTCCTGTACCTTGCCTAGAATGCGCTGGCGTTCGGAATCGTCGATGTGGCCATCGGCGCGGGCGGCCGCGATCATCGCGCGGACCAGAGAGAGCGTGAAATCATTGCTGGCGATGGCCGGCACCGTGCTGAAGCCGGAATCGGAGGGAGGCGGCAGGAATTGCGGCTCGGCCTGAGGGGCAGTTTGCGGAGCAGGCTGCGGCTGATTACCGTCGCGATAATTTTTGTAGGCCTGATAGCCAAGCCCGGCGATGGCGGCGAGGCCTCCGAGCGTCAGGACATTGCCAGCGACCTGACGTCCCGTCTTCGTCCCAAGCAGCACACCGGCGATCGCGCTCGTTGCCATGGGATTGTCGCGGGCAAGATTGATGACCTCAGTCGCCTTGTCCTTGACGCTACCCTGCATTCCGGGAACCTGAGATCCCAAAAACTGGTCCAGCAGCTTGCGGGCATCGATCATGTGGTGCTCCTTCCGTCCTGTTGATGGTGACAGGGAGATAGGAAGCGCAACCGCAAATACCAATCCGCTGGATAGAAAAAGGCGCGCATGGAGCCACGCGCGCCTTCGAAATCGAATGGAAACGAGGGCCTCAGCCCTTGAGCGCGGCGGCCTCTGCGGCAAGCCTGGTGATCCCGGCCCAGTCACCGGCCGCAACCAGCTCCTTCGGCGCGACCCAGGAACCGCCGATGCAGACGACGTTCGGCAGCGACAGGTAGTCATGGGCGTTCTTCAGAGAAATGCCGCCGGTCGGGCAGAAAATCGTACCCGCAAGTGGGGAAGACAGAGCCTTGAGATAGGCAGCGCCGCCAGCCTGCTCGGCCGGGAAGAACTTCAGCACCGTATAGCCCTCTTCCCGCAGCGCCATGACTTCGCTGGCAGTGGCAGCGCCCGGCAGCAACGGCACATGCGAGGAGCGGGCGGCATCGAGCAATTCCTGCGTCGTACCTGGGCTGACGATGAACTTCGAGCCGGCTTCGACGGCCGCGTCCCACTGGGCGACATTGAGGATCGTGCCGGCGCCGACTTCGGCCCCTTCCACTTCCTCGGCCACGGCGCGGATGGCATCGAGAGCGCCGGCGGTGCGCAGCGTAATTTCGATCGCCTTCAGGCCGCCGGCAACGAGCGCCCGCGCCAGAGGAACGGCCGATTTCGCGTCTTCGACGATCAGCACGGGAACGACCGGCTGCAATTTCAGAATGGAAAGAAGCTTCGCAGTTTTCTCGCCCATGGTCGGTACGCTCCTTTAAAACGATTGAAATCCGGCTTTCGAATAACCTCCCCAAGGGTGCTTGTCGAGACAAAAGCGCACTCTCGCGACGATGGGTAGGAATCCGCTCTGACTTGCTATAGGCTAGACTGATCTGTGCCGGTGGAGCATGTCAAACGCATGGCAAAAGAGATCGAGCGAAAGTTTCTGGTGCGCGGCGATCATTGGCGGAATTTCGTGTCGGAGAGACTGGTTCTGCGACAGGGATACATCGCTTCCATGGAAGATCGTTCAGTGCGGATCAGGCTGACGAACGAGAGCGTCGCGACCTTGACGATCAAGATCGGCAAGAAGATGACGCGTGACGAATTCGAATACGAGATCCCTGTTCCAGAGGCGGAAGAACTATTAGGGACAGCTCTTGGGCTCGTCATCGAAAAGACCCGCCACAAGGTGCCCTTCAAAGGCTTTGTCTGGGAAGTCGACGTCTTCCGCGGCGCCCATCGCGGCCTCGTCATCGCCGAGGTCGAAATGGAAGACGAAAGCGACAATCCGGAATTGCCGGACTGGATCGGCCGGGAAGTGACCGGTGACTACCGCTATTCCAATCAGGCGCTCGCGACCCAGTTCGAACGGGAGTATGATGAGCTATCGCATACGGCCTGACCGGGCCATTGATGGCGAGGTACACAGGGTCGCCGCGCATCAGCTCGGCAAAGCCATGGCTGTCCTTCAGGATCGCCCACAAGGACTGCACGAAGCGGTGCATGCCGCCCGCAAGAATATCAAGCGCGTACGCGCGCTCTATCGATTGATCGCACCCGTCGCCCGTGAATTTCAGCGAAGAGAGAACGCCCGGCTTCGCGACATGGCGCGTTCGCTCTCAAGCGTACGCGACGCAACGGCGCTGATCGAGGCCGGCCGCTACCTTCAGGAGGCGACGACGCTTGATGACGAGCGACAGGCGCTGTTTCGCGTTACCGATGTCCTGACCGCCCGGAGAGACCGCTTGTCCAAGGMGGAAAGCGACCTCGAAGACAAGGCGCAAGCCGCGATCGCCGCCTGCAACGATGCCATCAAAGCCGTGGGCGATATCTCACTCAAATGCGGCAGGCGCGACACGGCCAGCCTGCTCGAGAAAAGCTGGCGCAAGAATGGCCGCAAGGCGGTGGAAGCCCTTCACCAATGCCGCAGCAGCGATGCCCATTTGGAAAGCTTCCATGACCTGCGCAAACGCAGCCAGGATTGCTGGATGAACCATATGCTGCTGCGGGATGTCTGGCCCGCCGCCATGCATGCGAAGCAGCTGGAAGCCAAAGCGCTGGTCGATGTGCTCGGTCGCTATCTCGACCTGTCGATCCTGTCTGAAGTCACTGACCGCGAACCGCAGCTCTTCGACGGTAGCGACGACCGCGCCCGCCTGCTGGAAGCGATCATCTCCCGCCAGCAAGCCGACCGCGAGGATGCGCTAAGCCGAGCCCATTGGGTCTTTGCCGACAAGCCGGAGCGCGAGGCCCGAACGATCAGACATCTGTGGCTGGAAGCGGCGGATTGAAGCAGCCGACCTGGTGATCGAGGCGGCAAAATCAGCTTTCCGGCGCCTTTTGCCGGCCTTTCCCACCACCTGAACCATCGCATTCAGCCAGGAATGCCGGGCCTTCACGCAAATCCCATTGCCTGAAAGCTCACAAAATTGTATTTCCCCGCCATGACCGACATCCTTTCCGACCCACGGCGCGAGGCGACCGGCGCATTCCTTGTTGCCGCCCTCTATCATTTCGTTTCCTTCCCGCGCTTCGAAAGCCTGCGCGAGCCCCTCTTTGCGCTCTGCGAGGAAAACGGCGTCAAAGGCACGCTGCTCCTTGCGCATGAGGGCATCAACGGTACCATTGCCGGGACGGACGCGGCCATCGGCGCCGTGCTTTCCTTCCTGCGGGCGCAGCCGGAATTTGCCGGCCTGGAGCACAAGGAAAGCCGCGCGTCGAAAATGCCTTTCGTGCGTATGAAGGTGAAGCTCAAGAAAGAGATCGTCACCATGGGCGTCGAGGATGTCGACCCCACCCGGGTCGTCGGCACCTATGTTGCGCCGAAGGACTGGAACGCGCTGATCTCCGATCCCGATACCATCGTTATCGACACTCGCAACGACTACGAAACCGCCATCGGCGTCTTCAAGGGTGCGGTCGACCCGAAGACCAAGACCTTCCGCGAGTTTCCGGAATGGGTGCGGGAGAATACCGGCCTGCACAACAAGCCGAAGATCGCCATGTACTGCACCGGCGGCATCCGCTGCGAGAAGGCAACGGCCTTCATGAAGCAGCAGGGCTTTGACGAGGTCTACCATCTCAAGGGCGGCATTCTGAAATATCTCGAGGAAGTGCCGGCCGAGGAAAGCCTGTGGGAAGGTGCCTGCTTCGTCTTCGACGAGCGCGTCTCGGTCGAGCATGGGCTGAAGGAAGGCAATCATAGGCTCTGCCACGCCTGCCGCAGCCCGATCACCGCCGAAGAAGTGACGTCACCCTTCTATGAAGCAGGCGTTTCCTGCAGCCATTGCTATCATCACCGCAGCGAGGAAGACCGCGAACGCTACCGTGAAAGGCAGCGTCAAATCGCGCTTGCCCGCAAGCGCGGCCAGCAGCACATCGGCTGAAATCTCAAGCCGCGGCGCCGCGCTCTTCATCGAGCGCCGCCGCTTTCTGGATCGAGAAGCGCTTGGTAATCTCGGCCTCCGGCATCGGCTTTCCGTAAAAATAGCCCTGCAGCTCGTCGCAACCGAAATTCTGCAACGCTCTTCCCTGCTCTTCGATCTCGATACCTTCGGCTGTTACCGGGATGTCAAGCGAGCGAGCCAGCGCCACGGTTGCGCGCAGCATCTCGCGGGCACGGCTGTCCTCCAGCACGTTCATCGTCAATGAGCGGTCGATCTTGATGCGATCGAACCCGAACTGCCTGAGATAGCCGATGGACGAGAAGCCCGACCCGAAATCGTCGAGCGCCACTTTGACGCCAAGCATCTTCAGCCGCTCGATCGACTGACGCGTGCGCTCCGGATTTTGGATGATATAGCCTTCGGTGATTTCCAACGTCACGCGTCCGGCCTCGATCTCGGTGCTGTTCAGCACGCTGCGAACGTAGTCGGCGAAGGCTGGATTGCGGAACTGGCCGGGCGAGACGTTGACGGCAACGCGCAGGTCCGGCCATTGTTGCGCCGCTTCGCATGCCTTGCGCAGGACGAACAACCCGAGCGCCTCGATCAATCCAGTGGTCTCAGCGACGGGAATGAATATTTCAGGCGAAATCGGTCCGTGGCCCGGACGATTCCACCGCACCAGCGCCTCGACACCGGTCATTTCGCAGCTCGAAGCATCGACCAGCGGCTGATAGACGAGCGTCAATTCCTCCGTCTCGATCGCGCGGCGCAGATCGAGTTCCAGAACGTTGCGCTCCTCGCGATGCGCATCCATGGCGGTCTCGTAGCAGGTCATGCGGGCACGACCGGCCTCCTTGGCCTTATACATGGCAAGATCGGCGCGGCGCACCAGCTCCTCGCGGTCGATGCGGCCTTCGGCGGAGCTTGCAATACCGATGCTGGCCCCGACAACGACGACACGTCGACCGATCTCCAGCGGCTCAGACAGGAAATCGAGGACCTGTTCGGCCAGCCGCAAGGCGGGCGCGTCGTTAAGTTCCGTGGTCGGAAACACGATGGCGAACTCATCGCCTCCGAGACGTGCGAGAGACGCCTGCGGTGGTACGAGCACGCTCAAGCCCGCCGCCACGGCGCGAATGAGCTGGTCGCCCGTGCCGTGCCCATAGGCGTCGTTAATTTCCTTGAAGCCGTCGAGATCGAGATAGAGAAGCAGGACATTACTGCGGTCAGCACGCGCCCGCTCCACCAGCCGATCGACATCGAGGCGCAATCCCTCGCGATTGAGAAGGCCGCTCAGGCGATCGCGCAACGAGCCTTGGCGCGCCTGCACTTCCTCAGCCCGCAGCCGGCGCCCCGCCAACGACCCGAGGATCAGCAGCACGACAAAGAAAAGGCCAACCAGACCAAGCGCGCCAAGCACCAGCGGCCGCACCTGCTGGTAGCTCTGATCGCCCGGCTCTCGCGAATTCCAGACCAGCCGCCCCAATGGCTTACCCAGAGGGTCGACGATGGAGACGGCGTATCGTGCCACCGTCTCCGCCGGCACCAGCTTCAAACCGCTGATGACATAGATATTCGAGAGCATTTTGATCCGCGCGGCGTCAAAGTAGCGCACGAGGATCAGGTAGCGCCGCTTGCCTTCGGGCACCGGAATCCGGCCGGATCTCTCGCGGATCGTCGCGGCGCCCACAGCAGCAATGCCATTGCTAGTCATGATGTAGCCGCTCGCCTCAGGCACGCCGGTCACGAGCGTACGACGCGCTTGTTCGACGAGAGCCCAAATGGCGGTCCCGAGAACATCCTCGACCTTCGCCGTCATAGGCTCGCCATCGTGAAAGGCAACGATAGGCTTATTGTTGTCATCGACGATGATCGCCGTGTCGAACAGGGCACCGTTGGAGGAGATATCGCCGTAATTGCCGGCAACCCAGCCTTGATCGTCCTTGCCGTAGACGTTTTTCGCCGCATCATTACGTGCGGAATGATCGTGTAGCGTCGCCTCGAGCTGCCCTTGAAAGGTCTTGAGCGCGCCGACAGTCGTCTCCCAGGAACGCTCGTCATCCAGCTTGTTGGAATAATCGGCCACCCGGCCGATCGCGGTAAGCACCATCAGCGTCACGACGGCAACGACCACTGCGAAAGTAATCAAAACGGCCGTCACGATGGAATGACGACCGACCTGCGTACTCTGCCGCAATGACTCGAAAACTGCTCCCAAGGTCTTTTCTCCTTGGGACCTAACTCTGCAGTCAGGACTTCAATAAACGGTTAAGGCGAATTCGAGATTCATACAGGAAGGGGTTGCAAATTTGCCGACACCCGGAGAAATCACCGATCGGCCGAAATCGCTCCCTCGAAACGGCTGAGGCTGGCGAGCAGCAGACCGCTGTCGCGTGCCTCCGAGAGAATGTCTGTCTGCACCTCGTCACTCTTACCAGCAATCGGCAGGCGCAAAAACGCCTCCTCGACGATGCGCAGCGACATGGTTCGCAATACTTCGGCAAGCTGCTCCAAGACCAAGTCGCCGCGATGTGAGGCATGAGCGAACATCAGCGGTTTGAACGGCACCTCGTCGCGTGACACCAGCCAGTCCAGAGCATTCTTGAACCCGCCCGGCATGCCATGAGCATATTCCGGACAGGAAACGATCAGGCCATCCGCCTGTCGGATCTTCCTCGCGAATTCTTCGACGATGGCCGGCGTCCGTTCGCCCTCATTGTCGGGATTGAAGATCGGCAAGTCACCTATCAGATCGCAGATCTCGATGGTAATGCCTTCAGGGCATCCAAGCCGTAGGGCTTCCAGCAGCCTGCGGCTGGCCGAAGCCTGCCGCTGACTGCCACAAAGTGCATAAAGGAAAAGCGGGCGCAGGGTCATGCGCAAACCTAACAGGCCCCACCGATTCGGGCGATAGCTACCCTCCCCTTGAGGGGGAGGGTCGGACCAGAGGTCCGGGGTGGGATGACGATTGCGGATCGCAGGTCACCCCTGCCCGCGCGTTCCGCGCGACCTCATCCTTGAGGGAGAGGTGAGGCCGCATCAATCCGCCTTATGATTGCCTTTCGGAAACTGGGTCGCAAGCTCCCGGTACCATTTGCCGCTCTTCTTGATGGTGCGCACCTGCGTCTCGTAATCGACATGGACGAGGCCGAAGCGCATGCGATAGCCTTCCGCCCATTCGAAATTGTCCATCAGGCTCCAGGCGAAATAGCCGCGCATCGGATAGCCGTCCTTGATGAGATCGGCGACAACACCAAGATGCTCGATGTAATAGTCTAGACGCGGCTGGTCATCGACCTCTCCGTCGACGACGCCCATATTGTAGCAGGCGCCGTTCTCGGTGATGTAGCACTCCGGCAGGTCGTAGCGCTTGTTGAGATCCTCGACGACGTGCTTCAGGCCAGGCGAATAGACCTCCCAGCCGATATCCGTCTTGACGTCGCTGACTGGCGACGCTTCCTTCGTCCAGGGGAAATCGCCACTCTTGGAGCCGTCATCGTGGACGCGCATCGGCATGTAATAGTTCAGACCCCACCAATCGAGCTTCTGATTGATGGTCTTCAAATCGCCGTCCTCGATGACAGGCATGCGATCGCCAAGCGCCTCGACGAACTCCTTGGGATACTCGCCCTTGAAGATCGGATCGAAGAAGGCGCCATTGTGGAACTGATGAGCGCGCTCGACCGCGGCGAGATCCTCGGGAAGGTCCGAGCCCGGCAAGATGGAAGCGGCGTTGAGCACGATGCCGACAGGCACCTTCGGCGCCACGGAGCGGATCGCCTCGACGCCAAGACCATGCGCGAGGTTCATATAGTGCATGGCGTGAAGCGCTGCCTGCATGTTGCGCTCGCCCGGCGCATGAATACCATAGAGATGGCTCAGCCAGACTATGCACCAGGGCTCGTTGAAGGTGGCAACCGAATCCAGACGGTCGCCGAGGCGGCCCATAACGGTCTTGGCATAGCGCTGGAAGGCATGCGCCGTCGACCGTGCCGTCCAGCCGCCGTCACCGGCAAGCGTCAGCGGCAGATCCCAATGGTAGAGCGTCGCGAAGGTTTTGATCCCGCGTGCCTTGCAGCCATCGACAAGGCGATCGTAGAAATCGAGGCCGGCTTCGTTCACCGGGCCGGTGCCGTCGGGAATGATGCGTGGCCAGGCGATCGAGAAGCGATACGCTTCGACACCCATATCCTTGATCAAATCCAGGTCCTGTTCCAGCCGATTGTAGTGATCGCAGGCAACATCGCCATTATCGCGCTGATAGACGCGGCCAGGCATGTTGGCGAAAGCATCCCAAATGGACGGCTTGCGGCCATCGGCCTTGGTGGCGCCTTCGATCTGGAATGCGGCGGTGGCAACGCCGAACGTGAAATCGCCGGGGAAGCGATCGGCAAGAAGCTTCGGATCGATCATGGTGAAAATCCCGTCTGTTTTGGCTTCGTTGGCTGCGGTTTAACCAAGCGGCCCGACAAAGTACAGGGGCGGCGGCGGAAAACTGCAACGTTACAGATATCGACAATTCACGCCTGCCCGGTGAATTCCGGAAAGTTCACCGGCATCGGCGGGATCTTGGCACAGCTCGATAACATCAATGTCAACAGTCGTGACTTGTCTTTCGGCCACGGATCAATTGAGGGTAGCGCTCAAACCTGACAACGAAAGGATACAAATGCTCCCTGCGCTCCACGCTTTTCAACCTCATCTGCTGAGCCTCCTGCGCATCGTCGCATCGCTCGTGCTATTCAGCTATGGAACGCAGAAGGTACTACAATTCCCGGCAGCAGACACCGTGCCGCCTGTCGGATCCCTGCCCTGGATTGCCGGCCTGCTTGAGCTGACCCTCGGCTTCCTCGTCCTGATCGGTTTCAAGACACGGATCGCCGCCTTCGTGCTGTCAGGCCTGATGGCGTTTGCCTACTTCCTGCGCCATGCGCCGCAGAGCTTCTATCCCGCGCAGAACGGCGGCACTGCTGCCATCCTCTTCTGCTTCATCTTCCTGTTTCTCGTTGCCGCCGGCGGCGGCCCCTTCAGCGTCGATGCGCTGACGAGGCGCAAGCAGGAAGTCGCGGCCTGAACAAGCAGGTTCGAGGCAGTTACGCCGCCTCGAACCCTATCCAAAGCTTAGAGCTTGACCCAGGCGCCGTTGCGCTTCGAGGAAGCGACGCAAGCCTCGACAAAAGCCACGCCCTTCACGCCATCATCAACGGTCGGATAGATCACGGCCGGATCGATCACTACGCCCTTCTTGCGGGCATTGATGGCGCGCGCGGCCTCGGTATAGATCGTGGCAAACGCTTCCAGATAACCTTCCGGATGGCCCGACGGGATGCGCGAGACGCGCGCTGCGGCAGCGCCGGAACCTGCACCATTGCGGGTGATCAATCGCTTCTGGTCGCCGAACGGCGTGTACCAGAGATAGTTCGGATCGGCCTGCGTCCACTCGATGCCACCCTTGGTGCCGTAGACCCGGAGCTTCAGGCCATTTTCGTGACCCGGTGCCACCTGGCTGCACCAGAGCATGCCCTTTGCCGGCTTCTCCTTGCCCTTTGCTTTGAAGCGCAGCAGCACATGGCCGTTGTCATCGAGACGACGGCCTTCGACGAAGCTGTCGAGATCGGCGGCAAGGCTGTCGAGTTCGAGGCCGGTCACGAAGCAAGCGAGGTTGTAGGCATGCGTGCCGATATCCCCCGTGGAACCACCGGCGCCGGACTGCGCCGGGTCGGTACGCCATGCCGCTTGCTTCTGGCCGGATTGCTCGATGTTCTCGGTCAGCCAGTCCTGCGGATATTCCACCTGCACGATACGGATATCGCCAAGCTCGCCATTTTCGACCATCTCGCGCGCCTGACGGACCATCGGATAGCCGGTGTAGTTGTGCGTGAGGATGAAAAGCGCGCCGCTTTCGTCGGCCACCTTCTTCAGCTTCTTGGCGTCGGCAAGATTGGAGGTCAGCGGCTTGTCGCAGATGACGTGGATACCGCGACGCAGGAACTCCTTGGCGGCATCGTAGTGCACATGGTTCGGAGTAACGATCGAGACGGCTTCGATGCCGTTCTTCAGCTTGGCTTCCCGGATCGCCATGTCGCGATAGCTGGAATAGGTACGCGAGGGATCTAGACCGAGATCGCGCCCGGAAGCGGCAGCCTTTTCCGGCGAAGACGAGAGCGCACCCGCAATAAGATCGAATTGATCGTCAATGCGCGCCGCGATGCGATGCACCGCGCCGATGAATGCGCCGGCACCGCCGCCGACCATGCCAAGCCGAATGCGCGGCTCCCGCGTCTGTTCCGATGATCCTTCGATTGCCATTTTTTCCTCCTGAGAATTGAATTGTATGAACGCGATCGCCTGCAGCAATCGTCCCCTCTCTCCCGCATGCGGGGAGAGGACTAGGGCGAGGGACCGGGCCTTCTGCAAGCTCTGAATTAGCGGAAATATCGAAGAGGCCGCTCAATCGTTTGAGTCCACCTTCTCCCCGCACGTGCGGGGAGAAGGCTTTGGATTATAGCCCCAGCATACGGCGGTTTGCCGCCTGATCAGTGCCGCTACCGGCAAAGTCGTCAAAAGCCTTTTCCGTGACGCGGATGATGTGCGCCTTGACGAATTCGGCGCCTTCGCGTGCGCCGTCTTCGGGATGCTTCAGTGCGCATTCCCATTCGACAACAGCCCAGCCGTCGAAGTTGTTGGCCGTCATCTTCGAGAATACGGCGCCGAAATCAACCTGACCGTCGCCAAGCGAGCGGAAGCGGCCGGCACGCTCGACCCAGCCCTGATAGCCGCCATAGACGCCCTGTCGGCCGGTCGGGTTGAATTCCGCATCCTTGACGTGGAACATCTTGATGCGGTCCTTGTAGATGTCGATGTTGTCGAGATAATCGAGGCACTGCAGGACGTAGTGCGAGGGATCGTAGAGCATGTTGGCGCGCGGGTGGTTCTTCACGCGCTCCAGGAACATCTCGAAGGTAATGCCGTCATGCAGGTCTTCGCCCGGATGGATCTCGTAGCACACATCCACGCCATTTTCGTCGGCATGGTTGAGGATCGGCGTCCAGCGGCGGGCAAGCTCTTCAAAAGCGGTTTCGACGAGACCGGCTGGGCGCTGCGGCCAGGGATAGATGAAGGGCCAAGCGAGCGCGCCCGAGAAGGTCGCATGCGCCTTGATGCCCAGATGTTTTGAAGCCGTCAGCGCCATCTTCACCTGTTCGACAGCCCATTCCTGGCGCGCCTTCGGATTCCCGCGCACTTCCGGAGCTGCAAAGCCGTCGAAAGCTTCGTCATAAGCGGGATGAACCGCTACGAGCTGGCCCTGCAGATGGGTCGAAAGCTCCGTTACCTCGACACCGTTCGAGCGGGCAATGCCGGCGAACTCGTCGCAATAATCCTTGGAGGAAGCTGCCTTCTTCAAGTCGATGAGCTGGCTTGCCCAAGTCGGAACCTGCACGCCGACATAGCCGGCATCGGCAGCCCATTTCGTGATCGAATCCCACGAATTAAATGGCGCGGTATCGCCTGCGAATTGTCCGAGAAACAGGCCGGGGCCCTTGATCGTCTTCATATGTAATTCCTCCCTAGTCGCGCTCTGTAAACGTTTCCGATGCCATTCAGACCCATGTTCGAGGCGGAATGGGATACCATGGCCTAAAAAAACAATAGGGTCATCAGGATGAAAGTCGAATGCCTCATGACCTAATCATGGCCTGCCGCTGACGGCAAGAGGTACGTGCCGCAAAAATTCTCGCCCGCTGCGAAACAAGGCCGCATACCCATAAAAAACGCCCGCCGGAACCGGCGGGCGCAACTGTTCAAATCAAAGATCAGAACGGTGAATCGGCGAAGTAGAAGTCCTTGGCATTGGCCTTGGTGACGAGCGTCGCATCAAGGATGTAGTTGCCGCGAACCGGAACCTGATTGTAGAAGTTGGCGGCGGTCAGTTCCATGGCCGTGCCGACCATCGCCGGCGGATAGAGCACATCGACCGGGATCAGCTTGTCGCCGTCCATGACCTTCTTGATCATGTCCTTCGAACCGGCGCCAGCAACGATATACTTGATATCGGTGCGCTTGGCCTGATCGATCGCCTGTAGCACGCCAACGGCCATGTCGTCATCCTGGCACCAGACGACGTCGATCTTCGGGAACTTGGTCAGGTAGTCCTGCATGACCTTGAAGGCGTCGTCGCGGTTCCAGTTGCCGTACTGGCGATCGAGAACCTTGACGTTCGAGCCGGCGATACCCTTATCGAAGCCGTCCTGGCGCTGCTGGTCGATCGGAATCGGCAAGCCACGGATGACAACGACCTGCGCGTCCGGGGTATTCTTCTTGATGTATTCGCCTGCCGTCTGGCCAAGCGCCGGATTGTTGCCGGCGACGTAGAGGTCACGGACGGAATTGTCGTTGCTGCTCGGCGCACGGTCGACGAGCGCGACGAACTTGCCCTTGTCCTTGACTTCCTTGATGGCATTGACGAGCGGATCCGGATCAGACGGCAGGATCACGAGAGCGTCGATGCCCTGCGTCTCGAGATCCTGTACCGCGTTGGCCTGGCTTGCAGCATCGGGCGAAGTCTTGACGATGACTTTCAGGCCGGGATGCTGGGCCATCAGTTGCTTGGCGACACGCTCGGCGTGGAACACCACGCCCGAAGTCCAGCCATGGTCGGCGGCCGGAATGGAAACGCCGATCGTCACCTTCTTGTCTTCCGCATGTACCGTGCCGGCGAGCGCCGCGAGCACGACGGCAACGCCCAATAGTCTTTTGCGCATTTTATCCTCCCACATTGAAACAGGGCCTTGTCCTGATGACCGGGCGCCCCCTGACCCGGTTATTCACGATTTTCGCACCAGCGAACGCTGGACGAGCATCGCAATGATGATGATCGCCCCCTGGATGGCGCCGATCAGATATTCGCTGATGAAATTGGACAGCAGCATGATGTTGCCGACCAGCTCGAGGATGAAGGCGCCGCAAATCGTACCCCATACCCTGCCCGCACCGCCCTTCAGCGCCGTGCCGCCGACGACGACGGCAGTGATCGCCTGCAACTCCCAGAGAATGCCGGTCGTGGCCGAAGTCGAGCCGAGCCGCGGCACGTAGAGAAGCACAGCGATGGCAACGCAAAGCCCCTGAATAACGAAGGCGATGGTGCGCACGCGGTTGACCGCAATGCCGGAATAGCGCGCGACATCGCTGTTCGAGCCAACAGCGACGACATGCCGTCCGTAGCGGGTGCGATAGAGAATGAAGGCGGCAACGCCGGTGACGGCAAGGATCACCACGATCGGAACCGGCACTCCGAGGATGGAGCCGAAATAGGCCGGGCGATAGAGCGACTGCAGTTCCGGCGAACGCAGGGTAATCGCGCCGCCCTGCGATAGCCAGGTCGTCAACCCGCGATAGACACCCATGGTGCCGAGCGTCGCGATGAAAGGCTCGATCTTGCCCACGGTGGTAATCAGGCCGTTGGCAAGGCCGCACAGCGCACCGGCGACGATACCGAACACCATGGCCGCTGCCAGCATCAACGTCGGATCGGCGATGACACCGGAATTCATCAGCAGGATCATCAGGCTCGCCACGAAGGCCACCATCGACCCCACGGAGAGATCGAGATCACCTGCCGAAATGACGAAAGTCGCCCCTACCGCGATAATGGCGATGAAGGCGCTTCTGGTCGCGACGTTGGCAAGATTCGTGATGCCGATGAAGTTCGGATTGACCAATGCGCCGACGATCAGAAGCAGCACCAGTGCTGCAAACGGCGCAACGGCCCTCAAATCGACATCCCGCCAGGAGCGCCCCCGTCGACCTGTCTTGCCGCTGCTGTCTTCGCCCACGCTCATAACCAAAACCAACCTCCCGTCCCATGACTGCTGGGAATTCGCCCTGCCCTGCACCGCCCGTTCAGGCGGCGGTCTTCTTCTTCAGGCCCGCCGCATAACGCATGATTTCCTGCTCTGAGATCTCGTCGCCCTCAAGCATCCCGACGATGCGGCCTTCGCGCATGACAGCGATCCGCGTGCACAGTCCGATGACTTCGGGCATTTCCGAGGAGATCACGATGATAGAATGACCGTCGCGCGCCAATGCCGAAATGAAATGATAGATCTGCTGCTTCGTACCGACATCAATGCCGCGCGTCGGCTCGTCGATGATGATGATCTGCGGCTCGGTCTCCATGACCTTCGCCAAAAGCAGCTTCTGCTGATTGCCGCCGGACATGCGGCCGGCGACGATATTTCCATCGCGAACGCGGATATCGAAGCGGCGGCGGGCGCGTGTCAGCGCATTCGCCTCGCTAGAGGCGCTGAGATAGCCGAACTTGCCGTGCCGATCGAGCGACTGAAGAGTGAGATTGACCGCCATGCCCGAGTTCAGCAGCAGGCCCTTGGATTTCCGGTCCTTGGTCATATAGGCAAGCCCGGCATCGATGGCCGCATGTACATCGTGCGGCGGCACGGTCTGGCCATTGGCGACGACCTCGCCGGATGCGCGCGAGCGCAGGCCGACGACCGCCTCCATCAACTCGGTGCGACCCGAGCCGATCATGCCGGAAAAGCCTAGTATCTCGCCCTTGCGCAACTCGAAACTCGCGTCGCGGACGTAGCCTGTGGAAAGCGAGTTGACGCTGAGCACGACCTTCTCGTCGACATCGGGCTCGTTCTTCGCTGGATAGAGGCTGGAAAGTTCGCGCCCGACCATCAACTGGGCGATTGATTCGCCGTCGAGCAGCGAAGTCGGCGATGTCTTCACCCATTGGCCGTCGCGCAACACCGTAACGCGGTCCGTCAGTTCCATGACTTCATCGAGCTTGTGGGAAACGAAGACGAAGCTCGTTCCCTGGTCGCGCAGCTTGCGCACCTGCTTGAACAGGAAATTGGTCTCCTCGCGCGACAGAACGGCTGTCGGCTCGTCCATGAAGACGATCCGCGCGTCGCGGCTGATCGCCTTGGCGATCTCCACCATCTGCTTGTCGGCGATGGAGAGCGAACTGATCATGGCGTTCTCATTGACATGCGAGCCGAGAAGATCGAGCACGCGCCGCGTCTCCGCGCGCATATACTTACGATCGAGCACGCCAAAGCGCGTGACTTCGCGACCGAGAAACAGGCTCTCGGTAACGGTCAGATGCTCCGCAAGATTGAATTCCTGGTGGATGATGACGATGCCGAGCGCTTCGGCAGCACCGTTTGGCGGCAGCTTCACCGGCTTGCCATCAAGCAGGATTTCGCCAGATGTCGGCTGCTCGAAACCGGAGAGAACCTTGACGAGCGTCGACTTGCCGGCACCGTTTTCGCCCATGAGCGCATGAATTTCGCCGGCTCGCAGATCGAAGTTGACGCTGAACAGCACCTGCACGCCACTGAAGGCCTTGGAAATCCCTCGCGCAGACAGCACCACCGTACCGTCGACGGCTTCCGAATTCATTGAACCCTCCCTGCGGTCCCACCCGCTTTCCATGGTATGTAAACCTTTACATACATCGTGTAAAGGTTTACATCATTGGATATCGTACAAAATTTCGCGGTTACCTTTGACCTCCACGTAAGTCTGTGTAGTCTCCAGCCCGAGACGAGACCCCAAGGCAGAGCGCAGTGTCGAATTCCACGCCCGCAACTATCGAAGACGTCGCCCGCATTGCCAATGTTTCGATCGCAACGGTTTCGCGAGCCATCCACACACCGGAAAAAGTCGCCAATTCCACGCGACTGAAGGTCAACCAGGCCATTGCCGTCACCGGCTATACGACCAATGCCATGGCGCGCAGCCTTAGGCTCGGCCGGTCGAACATGATTCTCGTCGTTGCCCCCGATATCGGCGACCCCAACTTCTCCAATATCCTGATCGGCCTGGAGAATGAGGCGCGTTCGCATGGCTACGGCATCCTCATCGGTCATACGCAGAACGATGCGCAGCGCGGCCTTGAATATCTGAAATTCCTCAATTCCAACCAGGCGGCGGGGCTGATCCTTTTCACGGGCATCCTGCCTTTCGGCCATCAAACGATGACGGCAAGGCTGCCGCCGAGCGTCGGCGTTTTCGAGCCGGTCTTCAACGGCGGCATTCCCTATGTTGGCGTCGACGATATTGCCGGCGCGCGCAAGGCCGTCGACCTGCTGATCGCCGAGGGCCATCGCAAGATTGCTTTCATCGGCGATTCCCGCACCCGCCTCGCCTACAGCCGCCGGCGCATGGGCTATGAAGCCGGGCTCGATGCCGCCGGCATCGGCCACAACCTGCGCATCATACTCGAAGGTGACGGCACGATCGAAAGTGGACGGCTCGCCGTTGAGCAGCTCTTCATGCGTGACACGCTGCCAACGGCCTTCATGTGCGTCAATGATCAGACCGCGATCGGCGTGATGATTGGCCTGAAAACACGCGGCTACGACATTCCCGGGGATTTTTCGGTGACCGGCTTCGATGACGTGCCGCAAGCTGTCTTCATGACGCCTTCGCTGACGACGATCCGCCAGCCGCGCACCGCCATCGGCAAGCACGCCATGGCGCTGCTGCTGGAACTCCTTTCTGATGGCGAGCCACCCGAGACGGAGATCCTGCTGCGACCGGACCTCGTGGTGCGAAACTCGGTTTCTGCACCGTCGCGCGCGCGGCGATAGGAAGGTGCTACGATGCCGCTCGGCAGGCTGATCCTCTATGTCCGCGATGTGGAAGCAACTATCCGCTTCTACGAGAAGCATTTCGGATTCAAGTCGCATCGGCAGGCGGGTGATCGGATTGTCGAGTTGCTCGCTCCGGACGGCGGCACCAATCTGATGATCCATCCCGCGGCCAAGGCGCAAAAGATGGGGCAATCGCTGGTAAAACTCGTGTTCGACATCGAGCATGTCGAAGCTTTTCGCGCAAGATGCGCAGAGGAAGGGCTCGAATTCGGTCCCATCCATCAGGCCGATGGCTATGTCTTCGCCAATGCCAAAGACCCCGCGGGAAATTCCATATCCATTTCCAGCCGTGCCTTCAGGCTGAAGTGGGGAGGCGATGAACCACCACCTCCCGAACCTGTCGATCAAACGTAACGATTGACGATGTTTTCCAGGAGTTCCTGCTTGCCGGACTTCGGCTGCGGGTTGACGTCCTTGGTTTCGACCCACTGGGCAATCTGGTCGAGCGAATATTCGCCGCGCAGCAGCTTCTGACCCTCGGCCGAGTCCCAGCCGGCGTAACGGTCGGCGAGCGGCTTGGAGAGCGCCTTGTCCTCGATCATCTTGGCAGCGGCCTTCAGGCCGCGAGCACAGCAATCCATGCCGCCGATATGACCGATGAGCAGATCTTCCGGATCGAGCGACTGACGGCGCAGCTTGGCGTCGAAGTTGGTGCCGCCGGTCTTGAAGCCACCACCTGACAGAACCTGATAGTAGGCCAGCGTCATTTCCGGAACGTTGTTCGGGAACTGGTCGGTATCCCAGCCGGACTGGTAATCGTTGCGGTTCATGTCGATCGAGCCGAAGATGCCGAGCGCATTAGCGAGCGCCAGCTCGTGCTCGAAGGAATGGCCGGCGAGGATCGCATGGCCCTGCTCGATGTTGACCTTAACTTCGTTCTCGAGACCGTACTTCTTGAGGAAGCCGTAGACCGTGGCAACGTCGTAGTCATACTGATGCTTGGTCGGCTCCTGCGGCTTCGGCTCGATCAGGATCGTGCCGTTGAAGCCGATCTTGTGCTTGTACTCGACGACGAGATTGAGGAAGCGGCCCATTTGGTCCAATTCCCGCTTCAGGTCGGTGTTGAGCAGCGTCTCATAGCCTTCACGGCCGCCCCAGAGAACATAGTTTTCGCCGCCGAGCTTATGCGTCGCATCCATGCAGGTCTTCACGGTCGCGGCTGAGAAAGCGAAGACGTCCGGATCCGGATTGGTCGCAGCACCCGACATGAAGCGGCGGTTGGAGAAGAGGTTCGCCGTGCCCCAAAGCAGCTTCACACCCGTGTCGGCCTGCTTCTTGGCGAAGTAGTCGACGATCTCGTTGAGGTTCTTGGTGTTCTCGGCAAAATTCTTGCCTTCCGGACGCACGTCGGCATCGTGGAAGCAGTAATAGGGCGTGCCGAGCAGGGTGAAGAATTCGAAGGCGACGTCAGCCTTCAGCTTGGCAGCTTCCATCGTCTCGTTGAACCAGGGGCGCAGGAAGGTCTGGCCACCAAAGGGGTCGCCGCCCGGCCAGGTGAAGGTGTGCCAGTAGGCGACAGCAAAACGCAGATGATCTTCCATGCGCTTGCCGGCAACGACTTCGTCCTTGTTGTAATAACGAAAAGCCAGCGGATTGGTGCTGTCGGGGCCTTCGTATTTTACCTTGCTGATGTCACCAAAAAATCCGGTGCTCATGTTCTGTCTCCTTGGGTTTGCGGTTCAATTGTTGTTGTTCGTTTCGTGCGGTGCTGCCCTCACCCTAGCCCTCTCTCCGCGCGCGGGGAGAGGGCCGACCTCCATTCCCTCGCGCGCTTCAGAGGCCAGAGGGACGGTGGAAGTGCGCCCATCACCTTCTCCCGGTACCAACGGAGAGAAGGTGGCCGATAGGCCGGATGAGGGGCTCACACTCAGGCCATTTTAATGCGCCGACAGCGGCTTGATCGCCGGATAAACCGCCCGGTAGCGCTTGTAGGCATCCGTATAGGCATCCTTGAGCGACGCCACAGGATCGATCGTACCGGCCGTCTGCGGCGGAGTGCAGACAGCGACGGGATCGGCGCCGGTAGCCGCAATCAGGCCGAGACGCGCGGCACCGAAGGCCGCGCCGAAATCGCCGTCCGCCGGCAGGTCAACGGGCACGCCGAGTGCGGTCGCGATCGAGGCCAGCCAGTAGCGGGAACGCGACCCGCCGCCGATGGCCGTCACGCGCGCAATATCAGTGCCGGCAGAGCGCAGCGCTTCCAGATTGTCGCGAATGGCAAAAGAGACACCTTCGAGCACGGCCTGCGTCAGCACGGCACGGCTGCTCTCATGGCCAAGGCCGATGAAGGCACCACGGATCGTCGCGTCATTGTGCGGCGTGCGCTCGCCCGAAAGATAGGGAAGGAAGGTGACGCTCGTCGGCGCCTTCAGCGTGTCGCCAAGCTCGGTGGTGAGTTCGGCAGCCGACTTGCCCGTCACAAGCGAATGCCAGTTGAGCGCATCGGTCGCCGAGAGGATGACACCCATCTGATGCCAGGTGTCGGGCAGCGCGTGGCAGAAAGCATGCACGGCGCTTTCCGGCTTCGGCAGATAGGAGCCGTTGGCCGCAAAGAGGACGCCTGATGTACCGAGAGAAACGAAGGCAGCACCGTGGCTGACGGTGCCCATGCCGCAGGCAGAAGCCGCGTTGTCCCCTGCCCCGCCGGCCACCACAACATCGCCGCCGATACCCCATTTGGAGGCCAGCTCGCCACGCAGCTTGCCGGCAACTTCGGTACCTTCGACCAGCGTCGGCATCTGCCTCTCATCGAGATTGGTTGCCGCTAGCAATTCGCAGGACCATTTGCGCTTGCCGGTGTCGAGCCAGGACGTGCCGGCGGAGTCAGACATTTCCGACATATGCTCGCCGGTCAGCCAGAGACGCAGATAGTCCTTCGGCAACAGCACCCAGCGCACTCTGGCGAAAATGTCAGGCTCGTGCTTGGCGACCCATGAAAGCTTCGGTGCCGTGAAGCCGGGGAAGACGATATTGCCGGTCAGCGCGCGGAAACGTGGATCGACATCGAGCGCGGCAGCCTCCTGATAGCTGCGCGTATCGTTCCAGAGAATGCAGGGGCGCAGCACCTTGTCGTCGGTATCGAGCAGCGTTGCACCGTGCATCTGACCGGAAAGGCCGATGCCCCGCACGGCGGCCAGTTCCTTCGGATGCGCCGCCTTCAACCCGGCAATAGCCTCTTCGGTCGCGCTGATCCAATGGGCAGGATCCTGCTCCGACCAGCCGGGATGCGGGCGCGAGACATCGAGGTCGCCGTGGGCGGAACCGATGATCTTCTGATTGCCGTCGATCAGCATCGCTTTGACGCCGGACGTTCCGAGATCGAGACCCAAATACATCAGATGTTACTCCCTATGCTCTGCCACCTTCGAATGTTCAGGGCAGATTGTCTTTCAAGAAAATGTCGAGACGTATGCGCTCTTGATCGGCGATCACGGCCTGGCCGTCCGCGGTGGCCTTCATGACGCGGATGGCGCTGCGCACCTCATGGCCGGCATCCTGATTAAGGACAGCATCGATCGTACCATCTATGAGCGCTGCCCGCGTATGCTGCGTCAACTCATGCGCAACCACGGTCAGCTCACGTGCAGGCCGGACGGCCCTCAAGGCCGCGATCAGACCACGATTGCCGGCACCGAGGCTGTAGATGCCGATGATATCCTTGTTTTCGGACAGCACCTTGGAGACAAGCGATTTGGTGCGCTCGGGATTGTCACGTCCTTCGAGCACGGGTAGCAAGCGCAGCTTGGGAAACTCTGCCGCCATTACCGCCGAGAAACCCTGCAGGCGCTCGCGGTGGTCGCGCACTAGCATAGAGCCGGCGAGAACCGCGAGATCACCTTCGCTGCCGCCGAGGAAGCGCCCGAGCAATCGGGCAGCGGTACGGCCAGCGGCGATATTGTCGATGCCAGCATAGTGATGCCGAGTGGAATCGGTGAGGTCGGAAACCAGCGTGACGACAGGGATGCGCTCGGATACGAGCCGGTCGACCGCGGCGCGCACCTCCGGCGCATCGGTCGCCACCAGGGCGACGCCGGCGACATCCTGCCCCTGCAACGCATCAAGCGCTGCAACAAGAGCCGGCACGTCGAACGCCGGCACTTCGACGATGCGGATATCCGTACGCTCCATGCCGGCCCGCAAGGTCGCATGATGCACCTCGGAACGCAGACCATGCATGAAGGAGTTATCGCCTGTCGGCACGATGAAAACGAGTGGATAGACGCGCCCCTTGGCCAGATTGGCGGCCGCGACATCGCGGATGTAGCCTATCTGTCGAATGGCCTCCTCCACCTTCTCGCGGGTGACCAGTCGCACGCCGGGCCGCTGATTCAAGACGCGGTCAACGGTCGCAAGGCTGACGCCTGCAGCAGCGGCGATGTCATGCACAGTGGGTCTCATCGGCTCCTCCTGGGTAAACCCTTACTGTGATTTCTGATGTACGTAAATCAGAAAATTTCACGCATTCGATTTTCTGGCCGTGACCGGAATAAAAAAGGCCCCTCACGAAGAGGGGCCATGCCTTGGGAGCATTCTTTGAAAGATCTGAATTAGTGGCCTCCGCCACCGCCTCCACTGCCCGGTACGCTCGGCTTGCTGAGCAGGAGGACGCCGAGGATCATCGCCAGGAACAACACGGTCAGCATCAGGAAGATATCGCCGAACGACATGATCACCGCCTGCCGCGTCGTCATATTGACCATCTGCCGCAGCGCAGCCTGCTGGCCGTCGAGACCGGCGGCGTTGAAGTTCGCGGCCATGTTGTTCAATTGGGTAACCGCTGCATGGCTGCCCCAGTGGATGTGGTCGCGCAGGTTGAAGTAATGCTGATCCTGCCGGTTCGTCAGCAGAGTATTGATAATCGCAAGGCCGACGGCGCCGCCAAGGTTACGCGTCAGATTGAACAGGCCGGACGCGCCGCGCATGCGGGCGGGAGGCATGGTTCCGAGCGCAATGTTGTTGATCGGGACCATGCAGAGCATCAGGCCAAAACCGCGCAATATCTGCGGGATCAGCAGCTCCCAGAAGTCCCAATCCACCGTCAGGTGCATCATGATGTAGGTACCGGCCGAGAAGCTGGTGAAGCCGATGATCATCAGGATGCGTAGATCCACCCGGCTCGCCAGGAAGCCGGCAAGCGGAGCCGTGAAGAACATGGTGAGACCCGAGACAAACATCGTCTCGCCGATCTGCAGCGAATCGTAGCCACGAATGCGCGCGAGAAAGAGCGGATAGATATAAGTCAGACCGTAAAGACCAATACCCATCACGAAGGAAAACATCGATCCGAAGGCGAAGTTCTTGTTGGCAAAGGCTCTAAGATCCACCACCGGGAATTCGACCGTAAACGCCCGATAGAAGAAAATTATCGCAGCGACGGCAGAGGCGATGGCGCCGATAACGATATAGTTGTCGTTGAACCAGTCGTTCGTGTTGCCTTCCTCGAGCACATATTCCAGTGCGCCGAGGAAAACGCCCATTGAGAACAGGCCCCACCAGTCGAACTTCTTCATCAGCGACAGTTCGGGCTTGTCGAAGTCGATGAAATTCCAAGTGACGATGGCAACGACGATACCGGGCGGGATATTGACCAGGAACAGCCAGTGCCAGGAGAAGGCGTTGGAAAGGTAACCACCGACGGTCGGGCCGATGGTCGGCGCAAGCGTGGCGATCAAGCCGATGATCGGCGAAACGACGTTGCGCTTGGACGGCGGGAAGATCGTGAATGCCGCGGCAAAGACCGAGGGGATCATGCCGCCGCCGATGAAGCCCTGAAGCGCGCGGTAGACGATCATCTGATCGATGTTGGTGGCGGTTGCCGCAAGAGCGCTCGCTGCGGTGAAGCCGGCGGCCGAGATCGCGAAGAGGTAGCGCGTGGAAATGATGCGCGCCAGCGTTCCCGATAGCGGGATCATGATGACTTCTGCGATCAGATAGGCCGTCTGCACCCAACCGATTTCATCCGAGCCGGCACTGAGGCCGGCCTGGATTTCGCTGAGCGACGCCGAAACGATCTGAATGTCGAGGATCGACATGAACATGCCGAGCACCATCGCCAGGAAGGCGATGAGCTTTTTCGTGTCGATATGATCAGCCGCAGGCGCGGCGGGGCCGGCAGCGCGCGGAGGCGACCCGGCTGTAGTGCTGGCGGACGACATGGCGCGTCTCTCCCGAGCTTGATCGCTTACTTGTCCGGCGCCGTGCGGGTATCGACGTCGACGACGACGCTGAGGCCTGCGCGCAGACGACCGGTATTGAGCGCATCCTGCGGCAATGCGATGCGCACAGGCACGCGCTGGATGATCTTTGTGAAGTTGCCCGTCGCGTTTTCCGGCGGCAGCAGCGAGAAGACCGAGCCGGAAGCCGGCGAGATCGACTGAACTGTGCCGACGATCGGATGATCGCTGAAGGCATCGACATGGACGTTGACCTTGGAGCCGGGAACCAGATGCTGGATCTGCGTTTCCTTGAAGTTGGCGTCGATATAGAGCTGCTTGGTCGGGACGATCGCCATCAGCTTCTGTCCGGGAGAGACGAGATCGCCTTCCTGAACCGAGCGGTTGCCGACGATACCGTCATAGGGCGCCTTCAGCACGGTGAAGGACAGGTCGCGAGCAGCCTTGTCACGGGCAGCTGCGAGACCCTTGATCGTGCTTTCGGCCTGACGGCGCTGCGCCTGCAAGAGGTTGATGTTGGCCTGCGCCGAAGCGATGGCGGCATCGCCGCCGACCAGGTTGGCCTTGGCTTGGTCGAGCGCGATATTGGCGCTATCCAAGGCGGCCGTGGTGCCGACCGACTTGGCTTGCAGCTCAGCAGCGCGCGTCTGGGTGATCTGGGCGCCACGGACCGTGGCGTCGAGGGCAACCTTCTGGGCCTGCGACTGGGCAAGAGCGGCCTGGCCGGCAGCGATCTGTGCATCGATGGTATGGAGCGAGAGCTGTTCGGTGTCGTACGAAGCCTGCGCCTGTTCCAGCGCCAGCTTGTAGTCGCCGTCGTCAAGCACGGCGAGCACGTCGCCGGCCTTGACCGGCTGGTTGGCAACGACGTTCACCTTGGCGACATAACCCGTCACCTTCGGCGAGATCGTGGCGATATCGCCGCCGATATAGGCGTCGTCGGTGGAGACCATGAAGCGGCCGTTCGTCCACCAGTCATAGCCGTACCAGCCGCCGCCAGCCAACGCCAGAACGACGATGATGGGCATAACCAGGCTGCGCCGCTTCTTTTCCGGCGGCGGTGGGGCCGCGGGGGCCGGAGATGCCGGCGC
>NZ_JARWLA010000038.1:0-71611 GCF_047445805.1 Rhizobium sp. BR 314
GCGGAGCATGTCTCTAGGATCAGCGTTTTGGTGTGACGCGATCGTCGGAGCGTTCGATGAGCCTGGGCATGATGAGGGCTTGCAGTGCCTCGGGCGGTTCGCCTTCCATGCGGCGCAGGATGTAGCTGCCCAGAAGCTCGCTCGGCTCGTGGATCGGCAGGAAATAGGTGGTGATCGGCGGCGCGAAATACTGGCTGACATTGAGATCGTCGGTCGCATTGATCACCGCATCGCGGCCATGCACCAGACCGCGCTCGTGGAAGCCGGAAAAGGCGCCGAGCGCCGAGGCCTCGTTGGCGCAGATATAGGCCGTCGGCGGATCGGGCAGACGCGACATGACAAGCACGCTTTCGCGGCCGAAGGCCGGCGTCAGCCGGTCATGCGCCACCAGCACCGGATCGAAGGCAAGACCTGCGACATCGAGCGCCTGCCGATAGGCTGCAAGCCGGGTGATGGCATAGCTCAGATCCGCCAGCGGATTGATGAGCGCGATGCGGCGATGGCCACGCTCGACGAGCCGCGCCACCGACCGGCGGATCATCTGCTCGTTGTCGGCATCGACATAGGCATGCGCATCATTGTGGATCGTCGTGCCGTAGGTGACGAAGGGAAAATCCGCCGCCTGCATGATGCGGATGCGCGGATCGTCGGCGCGCGTGCCCGAGACGATGATGCCGTCGGCCTTCTTCAGCGCGACGATCTGCCGGATCGTCGAAAGGCTCTCCTCGAAATTGCGCACGGCATAAAGCGAGACGCGATACGGACTATCCTCCAGCGCCCAGGAAATGCCGCTCAAGAGCTGGGCATATTCGACGCCCTCCCATTCCTGCTGCTTCGGGCCGGGGGCCGTCATGATCGCCGCGACCTGATAGGTCTTGCCGGTGCGCAGCTGCACGCCATGCATGTTCAGCTCGTAGCCGACGCGTTCGGCAGCGGCGACGACGATCGCCCGCGTCTCCGGCCGCACCTGCGGCGAACTCTTCAACGCCTTCGATACCGTGGCGATCGAAAGGCCGGTTTCCTGCGCGATGGTCTTGATCGTCGGTCTCTGCATCCGGTCCGGCTCGCTACGACTTCATCTTACTCAGGGAGGCGGCCAGAAGAATATAGACCGCCGACGTCCAGGCGAACGCCCGGTCGCGCAATCCCATCCCCGACACGGCCGCGAAGTTCTCGGCCATACCGCTTCTCAACGCAACTGAACAGAACTTTTCCGAGATCGCACGGCCTATTTCTACCTAACCTTGACGGCGCGCCGCGGCAATACCCGTGACATCGCACTGTCGAATGAAAGGCAATGGAGATTCAGGTGAGATGGGCTCTTCGCTCGAGTCCGGTTTTGCAGGCAGCCATCGGCGCCGCGATGAAGCAATCGCGGATCAATCGCGGACGCTTCGTGGGAGATGGCAAGGCGGGCATTTTACCGCCGGCCTTGCCAAAGCCGATCAGGCGGCGCGCTTCAGCGCATCGCCAATAGTGGAGACGATCGTTTCGATCTGAGCACGCTCGATAATGAGCGGCGGCGAGAGCGCCATGATATCGCCGGTCACGCGGATCAAAAGCCCCTTGTTGAAGCAATCCACGAACACGTCATAGGCGCGCGTGCCGGGTGCGCCGTCGCGCGGCGCAAGTTCGATTGCACCGACAAGGCCGAGATTGCGGATATCGACCACATGCGGCAGGCCTTTCAGCGAATGCAGGGCATTTTCCCAATCGCTTGCCAACTCGCTGGCGCGTGTCAGAAGGCCCTCTTCCTCATAGACTTCCATCGTTGCGAGACCGGCGGCGCAGGCGACCGGATGGCCCGAATAGGTATAGCCATGGAAGAGCTCGATCTGGTTTTCCGGGCCGGTCATGAGGCCATCATAGACCTTGCGGCTGGCAAAGACTGCGCCCATCGGGATGGTGCCGTTGGTGATACCCTTGGCCGTCGTCACGAGGTCGGGGACGACGCCGAAATAGTCGGTTGCGAAGGGTGTACCCAGGCGGCCGAAACCGGTGATGACTTCATCGAAGATCAACAGGATGCCGTATTTGTCGGCAATCGCCCGCAAGCGCTCGAGATAGCCCTTCGGCGGCAGGATGACGCCGGCAGAACCGGACATCGGCTCGACGATGACGGCGGCGATGGTTTCAGCGCCATGCAACGCGACCAGCCGCTCCAGATCTTCCGCAAGCTCGATGCCGTGCGCCGGCAGTCCTTTGCTGAAGGCATTGCGCTCGACGTCAAGCGTGTGGCGCATATGGTCGGCCGGGATCTGCGGGAAGACGCGGCGGTTGTTGACGAGACCGCCGACGGAAATGCCGCCGAAGCCGACGCCGTGATAGCCTTTTTCGCGGCCGATGATGCGGGTGCGGGTGCCCTGCCCGATCGCCCGCTGATAGGCGATAGCAATCTTCAGGGCGGTGTCGACGGATTCGGAGCCGGATCCGGTAAAGAATACGCGGTCAAGCCCACCCTTCGGGCCGCCCGGTGCGTGCGCAGCAAGCTTTGCGGCGAAGTCGAAGGCGATCGGATGCCCCATCTGAAAGGTCGGGGCGAAGTCCATCGTCGAAAGCTGGCGTTCGACCGCCTGAGTGATTTTCTTGCGGCCGTGACCAGCGTTCACGCACCAGAGGCCGGCGGTACCATCGAGCACCTTATTCCCATCGATGTCGGTGTAGTACATGCCCTCGGCCGCAGCCAACAGTCGCGGCGCCGCCTTGAACTGGCGATTTGCCGTAAACGGCATCCAGAAATTGTCGAGAACCGGGGTGTTGGTGTGGGTAATCTTGTCCATCATCGCCTCCATTGCGCCAGCACTGAATCCGCGATTTCCCTGAGCCGAACAAGTCCTTTTCTATGCCGATTTAACCCTTTGATTTTCAAGAGGCGGCGTATAGAGTTTTCGATATTTCGAACACGTGAAACGCGGGATCACAATGTCCGTCGATATCGGCAATCGCCTCCGCCACCTGCGCCTCGGGCGCAATCTTTCCCAGCGCGAGCTCGCAAAACGCGCCGGCGTGACCAATTCGACGATTTCGCTGATCGAATCCAATTCGGCCAATCCGTCGGTCGGCGCTCTCAAGCGCATTCTCGACGGCATCCCGATCGGCCTTGCCGAATTCTTCGCCTTCGAGCCGGAAGCGCCAAAGAAAGCCTTCTACGCTGCAGAGGAACTCGTCGAAATCGGCAAGGGTCCGATTTCCTATCGGCAGATCGGCGAGAACCTGTTCGGCCGCAGCCTGCAGATCCTCAAGGAATGCTATCAACCCGGAGCGGATACCGGCAAGGTGCCTTTGGTGCACGAGGGAGAGGAAGGCGGCATCGTCCTGTCAGGCCGCCTCGAAGTCACGGTCGATGACGAGCGGCGCATTCTGGGGCCGGGTGACGCCTACTACTTCGAAAGCCGACGGCCCCACCGCTTCCGCTGTGTCGGGCCGGTGCCTTGCGAAATCATTAGCGCCTGCACGCCGCCGAGCTTCTGATCACCCGTACGTCGGAGGGCGCGAATGCGGATATGCCGTCAGCCGAATGTGAACGCATAGGCCTGGGCACCGGGATCGAGGAACTTGATCTCGAAGGTATGATCGGCGACGGCGCCGCTCGTGCGGACGAGTTGATAGAGCCTCTGCTCCGTCACAACGCCATTCCCGTTTGTATCCGTATCGACGCCGTGACTATCCCCGGGCGGCTTGCCGTCGATGGTGATCCGGAAGCGGACAGGTTTTCCATCCGCCGCCGGTCCAAGCACCAGATGCAGATCGCGCGCATGAAAACGATAGTACAGACTGGTATCGGCCTTGTTTGACATCGCCTCTTGTCCGCCCACCGTCCAGTTGCCGACGAGCCCCCATTCGTTGAGCTTCGGAGTTCCGGCAACATAATCATGCGCAGCGTCGTTTACCGTACCGGCGTCGTCGACGAAGTTCTGTGAGCGCAGATAGCCGACATAGGTTTCCGGCGACTGCACATCGGCCTCATCCGAGGCCGCGGCTTCGGCGCCCGTTGCCTTCACGTTGACGATATCGCCGGAAACATTCACCTTTCCCGCCTCAGCAAGGAGCTGCTGGATCACCCGCTCGGACTGATCATAATCGCCCTCGCCAAAGTGATGGTGACGAACCTGGCCCTGCGCATCGATGAAATAATGCGCCGGCCAATATTCGTTGTCGAAGGCGCGCCAGATCGCGTAATTATTGTCAATGGCGACGGGATAGGTAATGCCGAGTTCGCCGATCGCCTTCTTCACGTTGTCGGCATTCTTTTCGAAGGCGAATTCCGGCGCATGGACGCCGATGACGACAAGGCCCTGATCCTTATATTTCTGAGCCCAAGCTTCGACATAGGGAATGGCGCGCAGGCAATTGATACAGGAATAGGTCCAGAAATCGACCAGGACGACTTTGCCCTTCAATCCGGCTGCCGTCAGCGGCTCGGAATTGAGCCATTGGACCGCACCGTCAAGCGACGGGATGGAGCCCTCGGCAGACAGCTGGATAGCCGCGGCCTTCTGCGCCATTGTCATTGAGCCACCGGCGTCGGGTCCGTTCGAGTTCGCGCTCATCATCGCGCCGCCGTCGCTCTTCATGACCACGGACGACGGCTTGCTCTGATCCTGCGCACGGAAACGATCCACAAGGCCCTGCTCGAGCGAGGCGGTGCTGGCGAGTGAAGCCCGCGTCAACAGGCCTGTGTCGAGCCCCATCGCAATCGCAACAACGGCCACCAGAACAGCAACGCCGACGCCGCGTCGGAGCCACTCGCCAACGCCGAGCGATTGCTTCATGGCCTGATAGGCACGGCCGCCGATCAGGAGTGCCAGAGCCAGCGAGGTCGCAGCACCGAGGGCGTAGGCAAGCAGCAACAGTGTCGTACCCACGCTCGCCCCCTGCAGAGCCGCACCCGTCAAGATAAGGCCGAGCACCGGTCCTGCGCATGGCGCCCAGAGTAGCCCCGTCGCTACACCGAGGAGCAATGAGGCCAGCATCTTCGAGCCCCCACCGCGGCTGGCGCGATCGGCCGACTGCGACAAGCGTGCCCCGAGCGAAACCAATGGTCGGGTCAGATGGTCCGAGAGCGACGGAAAGAGCAGAATGGTGCCGAAGACGGCAAGCAGCGCCATCGCCGCATAGCGTCCGTATTCGTTGGCTTGTACCGCCCAGCCGCCGCCCAGAGCTGCCAGTGTCGCCACCGCCGCGAAGGTCGCCGCCATGCCGATAAGCATGGGCAGCGTGCTGCGCAGAAATGGCTGGCCTGCCCGCGCAAAGACGAATGGCAGCACCGGCAGGATGCAAGGACTGACGATGGTGAGAACACCGCCAAGATAAGCAAGAATGAAGAGGATCATGGTCGTCTCTGATTTCGGTCAGGCCGCAGCGGGATGGAATTTCATGGCTACGCCATTCATGCAGTAGCGCAGGCCGGTCGGCTTCGGTCCGTCCTCGAACACATGCCCAAGGTGACCGCCGCAACGGCTGCAATGCACCTCGTTGCGCACCATGCCGAAAGATGTATCGCGCGATGTTGCCACCGCTCCTTCGATCGAAGCCCAGAAGCTCGGCCAGCCCGTGCCGCTGTCGAACTTGGTGGACGACGCGAACGCATCCTGATTGCAGCCGGCGCAGGCGAAGTTTCCCTTTCCATGCTCGTTCAGCAGCGCACTGGTGAACGGACGCTCTGTCCCCTTCTCCCGGAGCACGGCATATTGATCGGCGGTCAAGATCTTGTGCCATTCCTCATCGCTATGGGTGACAGCAAATATCCCCGACGCCTTGGTTGCCGTTGCCCCCATGCCCAGTCGCAAGCCAATGCCGCCGAACGCGGCGGCGAGAAGTAACAGTCGTCTGCTCAGCATCACACTCTTCTCCTTGACGGATAAGCCGCCTGCCCGCAGAACGCTTGAAGCACCGATTTTCTCGGCGTTGATCATGTCCTGCCGCTATGGATACGAAAGCGGGAGCGATCTTGTTACGCACATGCCGGTGAAAACACCGAAACGTGATTGACCGTCACTCGGCAGCCGCCAACGGCTGCGCAATCGCTGCGGCAAAACTGGCCAGACTTGCGGAACGCAGCGGCAGATAGGGCTTATTGCTTTCGCGGCACAGACGTTTGACCATGTCAGCCGCCGAATGGCTGATGCAATCGACCGGGAAGATCGCCCAGGAGACGCGGCTGACCATGCCCGGCAATAGCGAGAGGTTATCTTCAACGCCGCCGTCATGGAGCATAAGATCGATATTCTGGTGTTCAGCGAGTTTCCGCAATCGATCGAAAAGGTTCTTGCGGCCGCCGACGTAAAGCAACGTCTGAAGCTCATTCGAAAGTCCGAGAGCGACTGCGGGTGCGGCTACCTCCGATGCGGTCAGCGCCGTCTCCAGGAGATTCAGCTCATGCTGCAGAGTACCGTTTTCCTCGGCAAGCGCCGCAGCGCGCCGCTCGGCCTCCGCGAGTCTCGCTTCCAGGGCGGCAACACGTTCGTCATATCCGCCGGCACGCTGGGCGGCGACTTGCAACCTTTGTTGCAATCTTGATTCCTCGCCATTATCGGCACGCGCCGGCTCGGCTGCAACGGTCTGCCTGCGCAACAGATCTGCTTCCAGCTCATTGATGCGTCTCTTTAGACACGCCTGATTATTGGTCGCCGCCTGAAGCCTGGCTTCCTGACGCGCAATCTTGTTGTCCTTGGCTTCGGCGTCCAACTGCAGCTTGCGTAACCGTGCAAGATCGAGCCGGCTGGAGCTGCCGACGAGATGCGACAGCATGTGCACTTCGCCGAAGACCTCCTGCCGCAGCGAGCGATCGCTCGCCGGGTGGCTCATGACAGCCCAGTAGGCTCCCGATATGTCTCCGTCATCGACGGCGACATTCCATTGAGACCTGACCTCAGACGCGGTCGAAAGCTTCGAAAATTGCTTCAGGATCCGGTCGTGGCGACGCTCAAGGGCCTTGTTCAAGAGCTTGCTGGCAATGTCGTGCTGTCCGGCAGCCCTGACGCCGCGACTATGCAGTGCATGATCAGTCGCCATCTTCGCATCGATGTCGCCGACCTTGGCAAGGACTTGCCGCAGCTCGGCAGTGGTCAGGCAGGTGCCGACGATCGAGCAATGAAACATCGACGGCAGCTCCCAAGTCTTCAGCCTCTGGGCTCTGACGACGACCACAGATTCCGCAAGCGGCAGCTGATCTACCTTCGGAAGCGAAAACGAAAGCGGCGGCTTATGATTGAACAGAACGGACATGGTCGCACTAGCGTTATATTTCGTTAGATATTACGCTAGTGCGTCTTCTGTCATCAGGCAAGCTCGGCCTTTACGGCCAAAGTCGCTCTCTTACCCAACCAAGCTTTTTGCGGCTGTATCGCAAACGATAATGGCGGCGGTCGCTGTCCCCCTGGCAGAACTCCACCTCATGCGGCATGACGATGAAGACCGCCCAGCTTGGCGCGACAAGGTCAGGCTCTTCCTGCAGTCTGTGATGCTGTCGGTTCAGTGCGTCCTCCAGCTCTTGCGTGGAGCCCAGCACCTCGCTCTGCCTGGCAAGCAGCGCCACCGCTTTCGCGCCTCGCGAGCGCGCACGAAAATCCGCGTCACGCTCGTGAATTTCGGCTTGCAGCGCCATCCCTCGCAGACGGACCTGTCGCCCGAGTGCCGGCCAATAGAAAGTCAAAGCGACTGCGGGATTGAGGGCGATCTGGCGCCCTTTTGGCCCGCTATCCGTCGTTGCAAAGTGCCAGCCTCGCTGATCGAGATTCTTCAAAATGACGACACGGGCATCCGGCCCACCATTCTCGTCGACGGTGGAGAGCACCATGGCATGCGGCTCCTTCACGCCGGCCTCGATCGCGTCACGAAGCCAATGCAAAAACAGTTCTCGCGGCTCATTCGGCGTCAGATCGGCATCGAAGGCGGGAAATGGCCCTGTTAAAGATTTCAGCAGGCGTAGTTCATCTCTCATCACCTCACCTCATGGCCTTGCAACAATGAGCCGCAGCGAGCCTTCGAAGAAGGGCTGCGTGCGAAGGACGCCATATCGACGATCCCAGCTTCCATCAGCGAGATCACGACCAAGTTCGGCCGCAAAGCGTTCACCGATCGACGGATCAACGAAGCTCCAGGCAGAATTGGCAAGCCGTGCACCAGGATCGAGCATACGCCCCGGCCGGCCGTAATAGGCCTCGCCGAAACCATCGACACAATTCAGTGGGATGGGTACCGGACGGACCTCAGCATTACCGCCAAGACCTGCAACAATGCTCGTCATGGATGGATAGCGGCGCGCCTCGACGGCGATCATTTCTGGCGCATAGGCATGCAACCAGGATCGCTCTAGCAACTCCGGGTCGCAGCTGAGAATGAGAACAGGTCCGCGCGTGACACGGCGCATCTCGCTCAGCCCGCGCTCAAGGTTCGACCACTGATGAACCGTGAACGTCGCCATCGCGGCGTCGAAGGCTTGGTCTGGGAAAGGAAGGTTCTCCGCAGCGGCATCGATCGCAAGGGGAAGAAGCGCCGGCCTTTGCGCACGCATCGATGCCGATGGCTCAACGGCGGTGACCTCCCGATCGACCGGCTCGTAGGAGCCTGCTCCGGCCCCGACGTTCAAGACCGTGGCCGCATCGCCGAGTGCCCGTCGAATGAATTCAGCGATGTGAGGATCCGGCTGCCGATAGCGGCTATAGCCTGCTCCGATGACGCCGTAATTGGCGTCTCCAGCGCTCCCATCCTGATGTCTATTGTGCATTTCATGTCTCCATTGCCATTTTCGGGCCAAGCTTCGGCGCAGATGAAAATGCTTATCGCACCGTCATCTCATTGTTCTGTGATCACACAGCGCTTGCGTTTAATTGGTAAGAAACATGCTATCTCGCAGAAAGAAAATCGATATGATCGAACAGTCAATGTTCGGAAAATGTACATGAGTAGGCGTATTCCCTCCCTCAATGCCTTGCGTGCCTTCGAAGCCGCCGGCAGGCTCGGCCGCATGACGCTTGCGGCGGAAGAGCTCAACGTCACGCACAGCGCGATCAGCCGGCAGATACAACATCTTGAGGACGTGCTCGGCATACCATTGTTCGAGGGGCCGAAGAACCGATTGAGACTTACGGAGGGTGGCGCGACCCTGCTCTCGGGCCTCACGACCGCCTTTGACCAGATCGACCTGTCGGTCCGCGCGGTCGCCGACGCGGAAGACGGGCAACTCGACGTCTCCTGCCCCGGCACATTCACAATGCGCTGGCTCATTCCGCGCCTTTATCGCTTTCAAGCACAGTATCCCAACATAGAAGTGCGCCTGTCGGCTTCGTCGAAACCTGTCGATTTCAGCCGGGATGGCTTCGATGTCGCCATCAGAGTCGGCGTCGCCCCGTGGCCGCAGGGCGCCGACGTCATTTCATTGTTTCCGGAACAGACCGGGGCGGTACTTGCCCCGTCACTGCTTGCCGAAACCACGCCCGAATTCGACAACCTGCCGCAACTCCACACGCGCACGCGACTACGTGCCTGGGGCGATTGGCTTGCCCGCTCGGAAAGGCTGGTGCGGACAGGACCGCGCGTCGAATATGAACATTTCTATTTCATGCTCGAAGCTGCCAGCGCCGGGCTCGGCGTCTGCGTGGCCCCGTGGCCCTATGTCGGCGACGACATCCGTTTCGGTCGGCTCATCGCGCCCTACGGCTTTCTCGAAAGCGGCCATGAATATGTTGCGCTTCGCCGGGCCCGGCGTAACAGGAAATCCGTTCTCTTCTGCGAATGGCTGAACGGTGAAGCCGAAGCCTATCAGCGATCGAGCCGTCCTCCCACGATCTGATCTTGCCGCATGTGCCATTCGCTAGCCGATCGGAGAAAATCCAGCTTCGCTCAAAATCCACTGGCCGCGGGGAGAGAATAGACAATTCCGCAAGTGCGCGGTTCTGCTGTCTGCGCCCTTTCGAATTGCCACGCCATACTCGATGAACGGCTGAAACGGGTCGGGGATATCGACAATGGCGAGCGCTGGATCGGCGGCCAGCAGACGCGCGTTCGAAGAATAGCTCATCATAAGATCGACTTCACCGTCGGTGATCAAATAGCCGCTGGGCTTGCCCGGAGGTGTCGGGGGAGAATTGCGCCCGCCGACCAACTGACGCGACCGGGACTTCATCGCCTGTCCTGTTCCCGGGTGTTGAGCCTCTATGCGATCGAAAACCTCGAAGGCGTAGTCACCGCCCGGATCATCGCCCGGCGTCGATGTGCCGATCCTGACCTCTGGGTTCGACAGGATAGTGAGGAAGTTTTCCGTCGTGAGGCCGAGATCGGCCCGGGCAACGACGCTCAGTCTGTTTCGGGCAAAACATGCGGCATTTTCTGTTAGACCGGCCGCCGCCAAGCGGTGCGGATGTTCCATATTGGCCGACGCGAAAAGATCGAATTCCGCACCCGCCTCGATCTCCTCACGCAGCAGCCCAGCCGGCCCGAGCGTCAGCGAAACTGCAATGCCGGTCTCCTCACCAAAGGCCTCTATGATCGCCGGGAAGGCATGACGCAGACTTCCGGCGGACAGAACCCGAACTGTGTCGCTCACAGGCGATTTCCTTTCCATTTCCTCTGGCGGAACAGCGGCACGAAAGCCGTCTCCATGAGCTCACCATTTCCAAGCACTGCCGAGCGGACCGGAACGCCATAGAGCGTTTCAAGGTTAGCCTCGGTCATGACCTCCGCCGTGGCGCCGAAAACTGCCGCAGCCTGGTCGAGCATGAGCAAGACCTTGTCGGCGACTGCCGCGGCATGGTTTGGCTGATGTGTCGTAAAGGCAATAGCCAATCCTTCGCGATCGGCAAGCGTAGCGAGGAGCGAAAGCACCACATCCTGATTTTTGAGGTCGAGCGCAGAGGCCGGTTCATCGAGCAACAATACCGCGTTCTCGCCGGCCAGCGCCCGGGCGATCAGAACGAGCTGACGCTCGCCGCCGGAAAGCGCGTCGATGTTGCGCTGCGCATAGCCAGCCATACCGGTGGCATCCAGTGCTTCCATCGCCTTCTGCACATCGATCCGATGCGGCGTGCGGAAGAGACCAATGTGACGGGCACGCCCCATCAAAACAACATCGAGCACGGAATATGGAAAGGAGCCAGCAAACTCCTGCGGGACGAAACCGGTGCTCTCATTCAGCCGCATGACACCGGAGGTCGGCTTTTGAAGCCCGGCCAGCACGCGCAGCAAAGTCGATTTGCCACGGCCGTTCGGCCCGAGGATGGTAACGATTTCGCCTGCATTGAGCGCGAAATCGAGATCGCGAAACTGCCACCGTTTCCCGTCATAGGATTGGCTTGCGCCTGATATCTGTACCCTGGCCAGATCAGAAGCCACAGGCGCCTCTCTGGCTCTGCCGCAATATAAAAGCGAAAACAGGCGTGCCGATCAGCGCGGTGAGAATCCCAAGCGGAATTTCCGAACCGGTCGCAGTCCTCGCAACGGTATCGATAACAAGCAGATAGAGGCCACCGATCAACAAGGAGGCTGGCATCATGACACGATGATCCGGGCCAACAAGCATGCGTGCTATATGTGGAACGACAAGCCCGACCCAACCGATGATGCCACTGACGGCGACCTGCGCCGCGACGATGCAGGAAACGAGTATCAGGGTGAGCCAGCGCAATGGCTCGACGTCGACACCGAGGGCGCGGGCATCCTCGTCACCAATCGACAGCAGGTTGATCCGCCAGCGCAGGCCCAGCAAAAGCAGGCCCGCGACGAAGATCGGCCCCGCCACCAACGAGAATTTCTGCCAATTGGCGGTGGCGAAGCTGCCAAGCAGCCAAAAGACCATCGCCGGCAACTTGTCCTCAGTATCGGCAAGATACTGCACCAGGCTCACCAGCGCTCCGAAAAAGCCGCTGACGACGACGCCCGCCAACACCAGCGCCAGGATGTTGCGGCGGGCGACGATGCCGTTCAGAGCATAGACGATGACGAGAGCCGACAGCCCGAATGCAAAAGCCGAGCCGAGCAGGCCATAGCGCGAAAAACTCAAGAGGATGGCAAGCGTGCCGCCAAAGGCGGCGCCAGAGGAAACCCCGACGACCTGTGGACCGACCAAGGGATTGCGGAACACCCCCTGCAGCGTCGCCCCCGACAACGCAAGACCGCCCCCCGTCAGCAGCGCCAGCAGGATACGCGGCATGCGCACCGTGAAGACAACATTGGCTTCCGTCGCCGTTACGGGCGTTGCGGGCGCCGAAATCGGCGACCAGAGAATTTCCACCACCCGCAGAAACCGAATATCGTATCGCCCCACTCCAAGAGAGACCACCGCCGCGACTGCGAGCAGCATCGCCAGTATGGCGATGACAACCCGCGGCGCATGCCGGGAAGCGACACCAGCGCTCATTGCGCTGCGCGATAATCGATACGGTAGAATTCCTTGTAGTAGACGTTGGCTTCCTTCTGCATGTCGATATCCTTGAACCACTCCGGATACAGCTCCTTCGCCATCCAGAGTTCGCCGAGCGCCATGGCTTCCGGCATCGGATAGCCCCAGGCCTTGGCATATTCCGGCATCAGGTAGATGCGTCCACTCTTCACCGCATCGATGGTCTGCCATGAAGGCGACTTCTTGATATCGTCGATAACGTTGGGGTAGCGCTCCTGCACGAAGATGACGGTCGGATCCCATTTCAGCACGTCCTCCATCGTCACCTGCTTGAAGCCGCTGATCGAGTTGGCGACGTTGCGAGCGCCGGCGCGCTCCATCATCAGACCGGTATATTTGCCGCGGCCGTAGGTGGTGAGGTCGGGATTGGCCATATAGACCGGTAAACGCTTGTCTTCCGGAATGTCGGCAAGGCGATCGGCGATCAGTTTGCGTGCCTTCTTGGTGACCGCAATCATTTCCTCGCCCTTGTCCTTGCGGCCGAGCACCTCGGCAATCAACCGCACGCCGATCGCAAATCCTGCATCGATCGCGGCCGGCTCATCCTTGACGGAGGGGTTGAGCTTCACCGCTTCTTCCGGCGGTACATCAAGAAGTGAGATCGCGACGACGGGAAGCCCTGCCTCCTCGATCTGCTTCACCATGTCGGCTGGTGCATAGTTGGTGACGAAGACGACGTCCGGCTTCAGCTTCAGAAGCTCCTCGATGTTCACCTTGGTCAGACCACCCGGCATCGGCAGCTTGGGAAGCTGCGGCGCGAGCCGCACATAGTTGGCGCCCAGTTGCTTCTTCCATTCGTCGAGAACACCAACCACTTTGTCCATAGCATCGAGCTGGACCGCAATGTTGAGCGTCTGATGCTGCAGGATGACGACGCGGTTGACCGTATCGGGAATATGCACCTGCCGGCCGATCTGGTCTGTGACGACATGATCGGCCCAGGCGGGCGCGGAAAACAGCAGACCGCCGAACAGAACAGAGATTTTCGCAAGGAAGAGCAGATGACGACGGCTGAGCATGGGATTCTCCTGAGATAGTCCCAATCGCTAGCATTATATTTTTCCGTATACAACGACCGTGTTGCTGCAGAAATCCGAAGGCTCGCGCCACCGGCATTGCACGCCGGAAACTCCGGAAATATTTGAGTTTTCTGAAATAGTGCAACGCTCCGGGTCGATGTCCGGAGCAACGAAAACGGCGCGAGGCAACCCTCGCGCCGCACCTCACCCACCAAGGTTCGACTGCGTGTCAGCGCGTCTCGAGTATCCGCATTAGGCGGCCACGATAGCTGTCGAGAATGACAGCCAGCACGATGACAGCGCCGATGACGATCGGTTTGATATTGTCGTCCGCGCCGAGCAGCTGCAGCCCCGTAGACAGTACCTGCAGAATGCAGGCGCCCACCAGCGTACCGATGATCGACCCTTTGCCGCCCGAGAGGCTGGTTCCGCCGATAATGACTGCGGCAATGGCATTCAGCTCGTAGCCGATACCCGCGACGGGGCTGCCGACGTTGAGGCGAAGCAGGTAGACCATGGCTGCGATGCCTGCCGTCAAGCCGGAAATCGTGAAGACGGCAATCTTGAACTTCTTCGGTTCATGCCCCGACAGACGAACCGCCTCCTCGTTGGTGCCGATCGCGAAGACGAAGCGCCCGAATACCGTGTAGCGCAGCACGAACCAGCCGATGAGCACAACAACGATCGCGATGAGGAAGATCGAGGGCAATACGCCCCAGAAGATCAGATTTCCGAAATCGACAAATGGTTGCGGCAGGCCGGTGATCGTTGAATTGTCGCTGACGACACGCGCCAGACCGCTCGCGACGTTCAGCATGCCGAGCGTGACGATGAAGGACGGTAGCTTCCACTTCTCGCACACCCAGCCATTGATCGCGCCAAGTACGGCACCGGCGCCCATGGAAGCGAGCGATGCGAGCACGATCGCCTGCCAGGGAGAGAACCGCGGATCAACCATGATCGTCGCACCGATAACAGTGCAAAGGGCAAGCAGCGAGCCGACCGAGAGGTCGATGCCGCCCGTCAGAATGACGAAGGTCATGCCCGAGGCCAGCACCGTATTAATGGCGATCTGCACGAAGATCTTCAGAAAATTCTCAGGCGTCGCGAAATAGGGCGCCGTTGCCGAGAAGAATATCAGGATGATGACGAGCGCGATGGCAACGCCGGCCTCCTTCATCGATATCCGAATGAGCTTGTCCCAGAAGCTGCTTTCTCTCGCCTCGATTTTGCTTTCAATGTTGCCGGACACGACTGTACTCCTTGTAGGCGAGCGAGAGGATCCTGCTCTCTTCGAATTGGTCCCGGGCTATCTCTCCGGCGATCTTGCCGTCCGAAAAGACGATGATGCGGTGGCATATGCCGATCAGCTCCGGCAGATCGGAGGATACGACCAGAACGCCCTTTTCTTCGGCGGCGAATTTCCACAGGAGATCATAGATTTCGGCCTTTGCACCGACGTCGATCCCCCGCGTCGGCTCGTCGAAGATCAACACCTTCGGGCCGCGGAACAGCCATTTCGCGATGACGACCTTTTGCTGATTGCCGCCGGAAAATGTCCTGACCAGCTGGTGTATGGACGGCGTCTTTATGCGCAGCTCCCGCACGAGGCGTTGCGAATAATCGTCTTCGACCCTGCGGCTGATCAGACCGTTGCGTGAAACCTTATCGAGATCCGTTATGGTGGTATTTTCGGCGCAGCTCATGTCGAGCATCAGCCCCTGCATCTTGCGGTCTTCGGTTGCCAGGCACAGCCCGGCCGCAACAGCATCCTTCGGCGAATTGATTTCGACCAACTCGCCATCGATACGAATTTCGCCGGCGGCCTTTGCGTCCGCGCCGAATATCGCGCGAACCGCCTCGGTGCGGCCGCTGCCGACCAGGCCAGCAATACCGACGATTTCACCCTTGGCAACGGAAAAGGACAGTTCCGGGCTGTTGCGTGTGACCTTCAAGCCCGAAACACCGAGCGCCTCACCGGAGATGACGCTGTCACCGCGAAAGGCGTTGTGATGTGAGAGCGTCCTGCCGACCATGAGCTCGACGATCTCCGGAATGCCCAGCCCTGCCAGCGGGCGAGTGATCACCTGCTGGCCGTCGCGAAGCACAGTCACATCGTCGCCGACTTCGAAAATCTCCTCCAGCCGGTGCGAGATATAGAGCGTCGTGACGCCACGTGCCTTCAGCCGTCTCAGAATTTCGAAGAGACGATCGACCTCCTTGGAGGTCAGGGTCGCCGTCGGCTCGTCGAGAACCAGAAGCTTGCTTTCATAGCAGAGCGCCTTGGCGATCTCGAGCAGCTGAAGCTGGGCAACACTGAGACGGCTCGCCGGCGTTGTTGGTGCGACGTCGAGCCCGACCTCCGCCAACAGCTCTGCCGCTCTGCTGTTCATTTCCTTGTAATTCACTAGGCCATAGCGGCGCGGGATATGCTCGAAGAGCAGATTTTCAGCGACCGTAAGGTTGGAAAGAGGATGCAGTTCCTGATGGATGACGCGGATGCCCGCCTTGAACGCTTCGAGCGGAGAGGTCGGACTATAGATTTCGCCATCGAACAGAATCTGTCCGTCGTCCGGCTTGAATACGCCCCCAAGAAGATTGATCAGCGTGGACTTCCCAGCGCCGTTTTCGCCGAGCAAAATGTGGCCCTTGCCGCGGCCAATCTGTATGGAAACGTCCTTCAGCGCGACAACGCCCGGGAAACGTTTGCCTATTCCTTCCAGCTTCAGAATGAAGTCATCATCTGTGACTGACACGTCCACCTCATGCATGTTCTATGTCGAATGGGAGATGGCCAACCCTCCGAGTGCTATGCGCAGGGTGCTCGGAAGCGAGCCTCATCCTGGGCATTCAGCGAGGAAGACGGTTGGGTAACGGATAGCGCCGGTCAACGACCGGCGCCTCCATTGCGCTTATAGCCTAGGGCTCGGACTACTTGATGTCCTTGGCGGTGACGAGCGTGACATCCGTCTTGACCCAGCCCGTGAACTTCTCGCCTGCATACTCGCGAAGGCCGTACTTGATGCCCATGGCCGCCATTTCCGCGCCATACTGTTCGACGGTGGCAAGCATCTTGCCGTCCTTGATCAAGGGCTTGACGGATGGGATGTTGTCGAAGCCGACGACCTTGATCTTGCCGCTCTGGCCGGACGCGTCGAGCGCCTTGACGACGCCGAGAGCCATGGAGTCGTTTGCGGCCATGACGCCCTGAATATCCTTATACTTGGTCAGGAAATTCGTCATGACAGTATTGGCTTCTTCGGTCTCCCAATGCGCCGTCTTGCTATCGAGGAGCTCGAGCTTGCCGGCCTTGATGGAGTCCATGAAGCCGACCTTGCGCTCCTTGGCGTTGTCGGCCTCGGGATTGCCTTCCAGAATCACGACCTTTGCGCCGGGACCCAGATCCTTGGCCAGCGCGTCACCTGCGAGCTTGGCACCCTCGGCATTGTCGGGCCCGAAGAAAGCCAGATCGATACCGGCTGCCTTCTTGGCGTCCGCATCGAGCGGCACGTCGATGTTGATGACCTTGACGCCGGCCTTCACCGCCTTTGCAAGCGGCGTAGCCATGGCCTTCGAGTCTGCGGGGGCCACAACGATGATATCGTATTTTTGCGTCACGAAGTTTTCGACGGCATCGACCTGTGAGGCGAAGTCACGTTCGTCCTTCATGCCGACGGCCTTGAAGTCGAACTTGTCCTTGTTTTCGGCCGCATATTTGTCCGCACCGGCCTTCATCTGCTTGAAGAATTCATTGGACAAGGATTTCATGATCAGACCGACCTTGGGCTTACCGGCGGCAAAGGCCGGCGAGACGCCGCAGGATAGGGCAAGCGCCAACGTGCCTGCAAGGCCGAGCTTCAGCGCCGTACGGCGCGGGGCATTGATCAAGACAGATTCATGCTTCTTGGAATTTGACATTTCTCTCCTCCCGAACGGTCCGAAGCTCAGCTCCATCTGAGTTGCCTGCGGCAATGAACCGTTTCCAAACATCTATTGGGTAGCAATGCTTCCGAGGATTGTCAAGGCTGTGAAAACGCCCATAAAATCGGAGGCAATTGCAATTATCGAAATATGCTGCACTATATCTATTGAACCGTTTCCACGAGACGTCTTGCTGTTTTCTTTGTATGGCCGCAACGGTCGTCAAATTTAGAGTGCGACGCCATGACGAAGGCGCTAGAGACCGTTGGCAGCAAGCCTGGATCAGGGATCTTTTGCTGCCGAAGATGAAGGACACATGTTTCCGTGATGCCAAAAGTCGGAATTCGAGACGTCGCCAAACTCGCAGGGGTTTCTACCGGGACGGTTTCGAGAGTCTTGAATGAGCATCCTTCCGTCACACAGGAAGTGAGGGCGCGCGTCAGCGGCATCATCAAAGAACTCGGTTACATGCCCGACCCCTCCGCAAGGAGCATGCGCAGCAAGGTCAGCCGCCTCATCGGGATCGTCATTCCGGATCTGACCAATCCCTTCTTCTCGGAACTGGTCCAATCTGCAGAACAGGCCGCGGCCAAGCACGGCTACAACATTATCGTCATGACGTCCTTCGACCATCCCGCCAAGGAGGCAGACCGGATCGGGCAACTGACCAGCAGGAAAGTCGATGGCATCATCCTCGTTCCCAGCAACGATTTCCATACGCTGAAGCTGCCTAAGGGGCTACCGATCGTCGTCATCGACCGCCTCATGCCCGGATATTCCGGGATTGCTTCGGATCATCGCAGCGGGGTTAGACTTGGCATCGACTATCTGCTGAAGCTTGGTCATCGCCGCATCGGTTTCATTTCAGGTCCGGAGGGTTCCGTTCCTGCCAATGACCGCCTGAGGGGTTATCTCGATGCCATGAAACAGGCCGGCGACGGTGGACGATTGGCAGAACCGCCGCTGATCGCCGAGGCAGGTTTCGACTACGAAAGCGGCCGTTCGGCCGGAAACTATCTCCTCGCCCGCGCCCGCCACGAGCGCCCGACCGCCATTTTTGCGAGTTCGGACCAGCAGGCGATCGGCTGCATGAGGGCGGCCTATGATCTCGGCATCCCGATCCCGGCAGCGCTTTCCATCGTCGGCTTCGACGGCATTCCTCTCTCAAACATGACGATCCCCCGGCTGACGACGGTGAAGCAGCCGATCCCGAAGATTGCAGCGGCGGCGGTGGCGGTTCTCCTGAATGAACGACCGGTGCCTGATGTCGACGACCCGGTCCTGTTTGCCTGCGAGCTCGCCGAAGGCGAAACGACGGCCGCACCCCAACCTGACTAGATATTATCGGCCGGGAGGATTGCAATTTAATCGCGACATGGCATTTGATGCTCAATCTGCAAGGGCGCCTACCATGATCGCAAAGTCCATCTCCCGCTCACATATCCGCACAGCCCGACTCACCCTACGACCGACATCCGTTGCCGATGCGCAAAGGGCTTTGGAAATCCAGAGCGACTGGGATGTGGCGCGCATGTTGGCTAACGCCACCTATCCTGCCGACCGGGAAGACATGGAGACCTGGTTTGCAAGCCATGAGCTGGAATGGGCCGAAGGGACTGCTTATCGCTTCGCTATCGAGCGAGAAGGAAGGATGATCGGGATCGTCGATGTCGACGGCATTGCCGCCGGCGAAGGCAGCCTCGGTTATTGGCTGGAAAAAGTGGCCTGGGGCAAGGGCTATGCCTTTGAAGCCGCCCAGGCGCTGATCGAGTTCGCCTTTTCTGAGGTAGGATTGTCGAGCCTCGTTTCCGGCCGCGCCGTCGATAACCCTGCATCTGGCCATGTGCTGACAAAACTGGGCTTCACCCAGCTTGACAGCAGAGGGCTTTTTTCGCGGTCACGCGGTGAAACGATCCTCCAGGCTCGCTATACCCTTGCGCGCTAGAGGCTGCGACGCGGCCTCCCATGTCAAAGGCACCGCAGGTCGCAGCCCTGCTTAAACAGACCTTCTAGAGTTCGACCTCGTAGACCTCTTCATGCGTCGCAACGAAAGCCTTGCCTTCCGGCGTCACCCAGCCACGGAACATCCCCGGCGTATTGTAGGGCGCAGCGACAATACCCTGGGCATCCAGGGCAACCAATCCGGCGCCGATCTGATGCGGGGCCAGATCATGGTTGATAAGCCCGTCCGTCGCGACCGCAATATCCTGCTTGAGATAGGCCATCCGAGATGCGATCTCGTGTCCAACGACATAACGGATGAAGAACTCACCCTTGCCTGTGCCAGAAACTGCACAGACGCCGTCGCGCGCATAAGTGCCCGCGCCAATGACCGGGCTGTCGCCCACCCGTCCGTCAGGCTTGTTTGTATAGCCGCCGGTTGACGTTGCAGCGGCGAGATGGCCGGCGGCATCGAGCGCCACGGCGCCGACGGTGCCGTGTTTTTCGTTTTCGGTCCCTTCAGTACCGGCAGCGGCGTGCCGTTTCATGGCTTGCAGCGCATCGACCCGTTTCTGCGTGGTGAAATAGGATTGCGGCTCGACCGGGAGGCCTTTTTCCTCAGCGAAACGATCTGCCGCGGGACCGGTCATGTAAACCGCGCGACCATCCTCCATTAACAGACGGGCTGCCTTGACCGGATTGCGGATCGCATGCGATGCGCTGATGGCACCCGCTTCCAACGTCGCGCCGTCCATGATCGATGCGTCGAGTTCGTGCGCGCCATTTTCGTTGAGGGCCGCGCCATGACCGGCATTGAAGTGCGGGCTGTCTTCCATGACAACGACAGCTGCCTCGACGGCATCAACAGCGCTGCCACCAGTCTTCAGCAGCGCATAACCTGCACGCAGAGCCGCACCGAGATCGCGTCGCGCTCCCGCCCACTCCTCCGGTGTCATGCTATTTTCCGGCATGACACCACAACCGCCATGAATGGCCAGCGCAATTTTCATCATTTCCTGCTCCGATCCAGCATCAGCGCTTCCTGTGCGCCGAGTGCCGCTCCCATAAGTGGCGTCCAACCAAGACGATCGGGCACCGCGATTCATTTAAAGGCGATATCGCCGATGACCCTTACTCTTACGCGCCGCGCACCGCCAGGCAGATAAGCAATTGGAATGTCCTCGACTTCGAGCGTCTTCAGGCTGGCGCGGCTGGCGCCGGAAGCAACTGCCGCGTTCTGAGCCTCCGCCTCTGCCTTCGCGAGAGCTTCGTCGCGGCTCAACCCCGAGAACACCTGGTCGACTTCGCCCGAAACCTGCGCCATCGCAGCGCCAAGCGCATTGGCAACGCCGGCATTTTCGACGCGAAGAACCTCTGAAGCACCCGCGATCTTATCGGGGATCAGGAAGGCGCCGCCGCCGACGGCGATCAGTTGCACATCCTCCGCCGAAGTCTTCATCTGGTCGAAGCTGTCTGTCACCATGTCGCGGATGCGTCCGAGGCTCGCCTTCACGAAGGCCGGGTCGAGGTCGCGAACGCGATCCTTGTCTCCCATCTCGATCAGACCGGCGGCGACGGCGACGTCCGACGTTGTCAGCGTGTTGCCGCCGAAGACGCGCGCCTCCGTCAGGATGCGATAGCCAACTGAACGCGGGCCGACCTTGCCTGTTTCCGGATCGATGATTGTTCCGCCGCCAAGTGCGATCGGCAGAAGATCCGGCATGCGGAACAGCGTGCGCACGCCGCCGATATGGACGATGTTGTTGGCCTCGCGCGGGAAGCCACCAACGAGGCAGCCGATATCCGATGTCGTGCCGCCGACATCGATGACCATGGCATCACTCAAGCCGGTGAGAAAGGCTGCGCCCCGCATTGAATTCGTCGGGCCGGATGCAAAGCTGTGAACCGGATTGGTCGCCGCGACATCAGCCAGAGCGACCGTGCCGTCATTCTGCGTCAGATAGAAGGGGGCTGTAACGCCTGCTTCGCGCAACGCATCCGAAAATGCCTGTACCGTCGTCCTGCCGAGCGACTGCAGTGCTGCATTGAGAAGCGCGACATTTTCGCGCTCGAGCAGGCCGATCCGTCCAAGTGTGTGCGACAGCGTGATCCTTGCATCGGGGATCACCGAACGGACGATCTCGGCAGCCTTGACCTCGCATTCCGTCGTCAGCGGCGAAAAGGTCGCCGATATCGCGATAGATGTGATACCGGCATCGCGGATCTTCATCGCCGCTTCGCGGATTTCATCCGGGATCATGGGCACGAGCGGACTGCCGTCATACTCATGGCCGCCGTGAACCATGAAGATCCGCGGATCGACGGCCGCGCGCAGATCGTCAGGCCAATCGCACATCGGCGGCAGGGACGCACCGGTCGGAAGCGCAATGCGGATAGCAGCCACACGTTCCAGCCGCGCCCGCTCGACGACGGCGTTGGTGAAATGCGTGGTGCCGATCATCACGGCGTCGATCGGCCGGCCGGATCCGCCGACATAGCCGGCGACATGGCTCAGGGCCGCTTTTACACCGGACATCACATCCTGTGTCGTGGGAACCTTGATGGAGGCGATGATCTTTTCACCGTCGATCAGAACGGCATCCGTATTGGTGCCGCCAACGTCAATACCGATGCGCTTCATGCGAATACCGATCTGAAATCAATGTCATAGCCGAAAGCACGCGGGCCGACAGCAGCGATCCCCGCGGGCGTGGTCAGGAGTTCCGGAGCCGGCAGGGCGACAACGGTCACGCGCTGGCCATAGCGCACAGACTCGGTGCCGATGGCGCCGCCGGAAATCGTGTCGAGAAGGCAAAGAAGATCCGGTGTCATCGCTACCGGTTCGCCATCGCGGAAGGCGACGGCCCATTCATTCTGGAAGGCAAGCTCCATGCGCGAACCCTTGTCAGCATCGATGCCTTCAATCACGGTGCGCCCACGTAGGAAGCCGCCCGTGGTTTCGCGTGCCACATCGATCACCTTGCCGCGGAACAATTGCTTGCCGCCCTCGTGATCGAGAACCGCCTTGACCGGATCGTCATGACGCGCGCGCGCCTCGATGACGGCGCGGCCAAGCTCCGTCGCCTTGGTGATGGTGTAGTGAATGCCCCAATTCTTCACCTCACGGCCGGTGCGCGGCGCCTTGCAGGTGGCGGCCGTCGAGCCGACTTCCGTGCAGACCTTGCGCGAAATCCGCTCCATCCACTTCCAGGACGCAGCCTTGGTGACGATGACCTCGTTGTCGCGCACGTCGACCAGGGAAAGCGGATACATCGGCAGATTGCCGATGGCGAAGGAGGTCATCTGCGCCTCGGGATAGGCACGTCCCATCGCATCGGCGTTGACGACCGGCCTGCCCAGGATCGCGGCAGCGAGGAAGGAGGACAGCGCATTCGAGCCGCCAATCTCGACGCTCATGATCGCGCGGAACGGCTTGCCGAGATAATCCTCCATGACCTCGACCGCACGCGCAAGATGCACGGGATCACTTAGACGCTCCTGTCCCACAAGCGGCGCCCCCATCTTCGAGACGACGGCAACCATGTCGTCATCATCGAGCGCCATCGGATCCATCACCTGTACGCGACGACCTTCGGCATAGAGCCTTCGAAGATTGAGGGTCGAAATATAGGGATTGCCACCGCCCCCGGTTCCCAGGATCCAGGCTCCCGTTGCGAGCGGCTCGATATTTTCTTCGGCGAATTCCTGAAGCATGTTTCACCTTCGGCAATAGAGCGGTTCAGCATTTCACGGAACTCTGAGCCGCTCTATCTCTTTGTTTCCTCGCAATTCCGGACGGAAACCGCTCCGCACTTTTCCCGGAGTTGCACTAGCTGTCCCGACCCCGAATGGGGCCGGGTCGGTGTCCTGTGCAGGCGAAGATCAGTTCGCCTTGCAGTCCCAATGGAAGTTCGAGAAATTCAGATCCCAGCTCTGCATGGGAATGAACGCGTAGCCCTGCAAGCACTTGTTCGCTGCATAGCGCCGATTCGGCGACACTGCCCACACGTCGGGTTGCAGCTCGGCGAGCTTTGCCTGCAGTTCCTTGTAGGTCGCATTCTGACCCTTGATGTCAGTGGTCGCCCGCGCCTTGTCGATCAGTGCGTCGACCTCGGGATTCTGCAGCCATTCCATCGACATCCAGGTGCCTGAAGCCTTTGAGTGGTACTGGTTGTAGAAGATCGCGTCCGGTGACGGATAATTGGGCGAGATGTTGACTTGCGTCGACGCCGGCGTGGTTTCCGGCTTCGACGAAAGCTCGACGATGCGGTTCCAGGGCTCGGGCTTGATATCGAGCGTAATGCCGATCTGTTCGAGATTGGCCTGCATCAGCAGCGCGACCTCGGATTCAAAGGCAAGCGAGGCGACGTAGCTGTTAACCAGGGTGATCTTCTGGCCGGCATATTTCGATTTGGCGAGCTCTTCCTTCGCCTTTTCGAGATCAAAAACGCCGGGCTGGATATCGTTGCTATGGGCGTCCTTGAAGACGGTCGAAAGCGGACCGGTCATGTCGAAGCCGGGGTAGATCGCCTCCTGGATGGTCTTGTAGTCGGTGGCATAGGCAATCGCACGCCGCACATGCACATCGTCGGTCGGATAGACCTTGCTGTTCAGCTTGATGACGAAGCCACCCGCCGTCGTCGACTGGAGCAGCTTATAGCCCGGCATCTTGCCGATCGTTTCATAAGTGTCGTTCCCAAGACCATGCGAGGAAAGACCTAACTCGCCCTTTTCGGCCAGCGCCTTGACGGTCGCATCGTCGCTCGTCTGAACGAAGCGCACTTCGTCGATCGGCGTACCCTTGGTCCAGCCGAGGAAATAATCGGCGTTGCGAGCGATCACCATATCGGCGGAGCGATTGTAGCTGACGAGCTTGTAGGGGCCGGAGCCGGCGGAGTGCTCGCCGACATAGGCTTCGCCCCATTTGTCATCCGGCTTGGAGTTGGCTTCGATCAGCTTCTCGTTCAGCGCCATCATCAGCGGTGTGACGGCCATGAACGGCGAGAACTGGCGATCTAGTTTGACGACGACGGTCTTCTCGTCCGGTGCGGTGACGTTTTCGGGCTTCACGAGGCCGACAACGAGATTGGATGGGCCTTTGTTGATGCCGATCAGACGCTGAATTGACCAGACGAAATCGGAGGCCTTCACGGGCGAGCCGTCCTGGAACTTGGCATCGTCGCGAAGATGGAACGTATAGGTCAGGCCGTCCTGGGAAATGTCCCAGGATTTTGCCAGATGCGGCACGATCCCGCCCGAAGGACTGACCGTCGTCAGGGCATCATACATGTTCACGATGGCCATGTAGCCCGTGTAGTCGGTGACCTTCGCCGGATCGAGCGAGCTGAAAATCTGCATCGTGTTGACGGCAATCGACACCTTGTCGGCGGCTGATGCCGCAACCGACGTCAGCGGCAATGCCGTGGCGCCGGCAAGCAGAAGCGCCGAAAGACGTAGACCGTTGGAACCCATCTTCATTCAAGTTCTCCTCTTTGTACGGGAACTGCCCCGCTTATGGTTAGGCTGCCTTCTGCCCTGGGGCTGGCAGCGGGGAATAGGTGATCTCCGGATATCCGAACGCGGCCGGGCCAACGACATCGAGCGCGCGAGCGCTGCGCAACAGCTCGTGGCAGGGAATGGCGACAACGGCGACGCGCTGGCCGTAGCGCAGCATTTCGGTGGTGATCGGATAGCCTGTATCGACATCGAGCAGCACGATTAGATCCGGCACGCAGACTTCGATCACGCCGTCACGACGGAAGACCAGGAACTCGTTCTGGATCGCCACATTCGCCGTCTGGCCGTTGCAATCGTCGAAGCCGGCCAGTTCCATATCGCCGATGACGAAGCCGCCGCGCAGATGACGCTTCAGGTCGGTGATCTTGCCGTTGAACACTCGCCGCCCGCCTTCCAGCGCGCAAACCGCGGCGATCGGATCTTCCTGTGCCCTGCGTGCGCGGATCACCGCTTCGCCAAGCGCGATCGCCTTGGTGAAGCTCTTTGGGATGCCGTACTGGTGGACGTAGTGAGCGTGCATCGGCGCCGTTGCCAGCATCGCGCCGCCGCCTTGCGCCACAACGCAGGCGCGAGCCATACGTTCGTGCCAAACTTCAGATACGGCATGGCTGAAGATCACCGCATTGCCGTGCAGATCGCACATGACCGACGGCGTCGAGCTGTGGCCGTAGATCGAGAAGGTCGTCATCTGCATTTCGGGAAAGGCCCGCCCCATCCCGTCACAATCGAGGATGGGCAGACCGCCGAGAGCCGCTGTGACCAGCGGGTTCATCGAATTCGCGCCGCCGATTTCCTCGCAGACGATGGCATCGATCGGCGTGCGGATAAGCTCTTCCATTGCCCGCAGGCAGCGTAATCCTTCACGCCCCTCGCGGATGCGCTCGACGCCGACGACGGGTGCGCCGATGCCGCCGATCGACATGCAAAGCGCATCCGGCTCGATGGCGTCTGTCGCGAGAACCTTCATCTCGTAGCCAGCCTTCATGGCTTCGAGGACGAGGAGCTTGCCCTGATAGGGGTTGCCGCCGCCACCGGTGCCGAGAATGCCCGCTCCGATTTCCAGCGCATCGAGATCCTCGGGCGTCAGCCGGCGCAGAGCGGCATCATCGTATTTCTGCTTACGCGTCTCAGGCATGATGGCCTCCCATTTCACCGACGACTTTGACGTGAATGCGCGTGGCGTTGCCTGGCAGATAGGCAAGCGGCGTGTCCTCGCGCTCGATAACTTCAAGGGTTTCTGCAAGGGCACCGGCAGCGATTGCCTTTTCACGCGCTTCGGCTTCAGCCTCGGCAAGCGCGCTCTCGCGCGTGCGACCGTCGACAAGCGAGAAGACCCGATCCGTCTCGCCGCTGATCTGGGCGATGGCGGCGCCAACGGCGTTTGCGACGGCAAAATTTTCCGGCATGATCACCTGGAGATCACCGATGCGATCAGGCATCAGGATCGAGCCGCCGCCGACTGCGATGACCGGCACCGGCGTAGAGGAAATGCGGCTCCGCTCGACGCAAGCCTCCAGCATGGCGTTGATCTTTGCCACTGCAGCATCAATTAGTCTCTTGTCGAGTTTGGTGACGAGCGCACTGTCACCGATTTCGGCCTTGCCGGCTGCTACAGCGATGTCGGTTGCCGTGAGTGTCGTGCCGCCGAAGCACATGGCTTCTTGGCGCACGCGATAGCCGACCGACTTAGGTCCGACGGTGATAGCCGTATCGCCGTTGACGACGAGCGAGCCGCCACCCAGGCCGATCGAGAAGACGTCAGGCATACGGAAATTGGTGCGGACCCCGCCAATATCGACCGTCGTAGAGGCCTGGCGGGGGAAGCCGTGCGAGAGAGAGCCGACGTCCGAGGTCGTGCCGCCGATGTCAACGACGACGGCATCCTTCAGCCCAGTCAGGAACGCTGCCCCACGCATGGAATTGGTCGGACCGGAGGCAAAGGTCAGCACCGGGAAAGCGCGTACGACATCGGCGGCCATCAGCGTGCCGTCGTTCTGCGTGATGTAGAACGGGCATGGGATACCTGCAGCGACAAGCGCCTTGCCGAAGGCAGCGACGGTGCGATCAGCAAGCGAGAGGAGGCTTGCGTTCATGATCGCCGCACTTTCGCGCGCCAAAAGGCCATGACGGCCGATATCCTTCGACATGACGACAGGCAGGCCGGGGCAATGCTGCTGCAGAATTTCCTTCGCTCGCAACTCCATGGCATCGTTGATGCCGCTGAAAACGCAGGTCACCGCGGCGGCCTTCAAGCCCTTTGACCGGATTTCGCCGGCGATGCGCACGATGGCATCCTCGTCGAGCGGCGAAAGTTCACGGCCATCGAACTCGTAGCCACCTTTGACCTGATAGCCGTGATTGCCGACGATCTCGCGCAGGTCATCGGGCCAATCAACCATGGGCGGCAGACCGGCGCCCGACGGCAAGCTCAGGCGGATGGCCGCAACCTCGTCCATATGACGGCGCTCGATGACAGCATTGGTGAAATGCGTTGTGCCGATCATGACGGCTGCGATGCGGGTACGATCGATGCCGGAGGCTTCGATGACCTTCTCCAGCGCCTCGACCACGCCCGACGTCACGTCTTCTGTCGTCGAGGCCTTGACCCCCGCCAGAACAGTTTTTCCCTCAAGGACGACAGCATCCGTATTGGTGCCGCCGACGTCAATTCCAACGCGATACACGTTAGGCTCCTCTTCGATCAGTCTGTGGTTTTGACGAGGAAGCGCATGCGCTCTTCCTCGCTCACGCTGGGCTTCAGGCGCTCTTCTTCGTCGGTGACGACGGGAATGGCGGCTATCAGCGCGCGTGTGTAGGGGTGATTGGGTGCGGCAAAGACCGCCGGCGTCGGTCCTTCCTCGACGACCTCGCCTCGCAGCATGATGGCGATGCGCGAGCAGAAATTGCGCATCAGCGATAGGTCATGCGAGATCATCAGATAGGTGAGACCAAGTTCTTCGCGCAGCTGCAACAGCAGCTCGATCACGGTTTTCTGCACCGACACGTCAAGCGCTGCCGTCGGCTCGTCCAGGATCAGGATCTTCGGCTCGGCAGCAAGCGCACGTGCAATCGCCACACGCTGCTTCTGGCCGCCGGAAAGCTCATGAGGGTACTTTGCCAAATAGGATTGCGGCAGGCGCACGAGATCCATGAGCTGCTTCATCCGCGCTTCGCGAGCCGGCCGATCCATGCCGATGGATTTCAAGGGCAGCGCAAGCGTCTGCTGAACATTGCGCTTGGGATTGAGCGAGGTGCCGGGATTTTGATAGACGATCTGCGTCAGCCGCTTACCACAACCCGGGGCCGGCGCGTCGATGGCCACGCTGCCCGACGTCGGGCGCGACAATTCCATGATGATGCGTGCGACCGACGTCTTGCCCGAGCCGGACTCGCCGGCCAATCCGAAGATTTCGCCTTGACGCAGCGTCAGGTTCACGTCGCGAACGGCATGGAAGCCGGGCTTCCTGCCGTAGATCTTGTTCAGCCCCTCCACCTTGACGATGGGAGCACGATCGCTCTGCGGCAGATCGACGACGCGGTCGCCATAAAGAGGCGGTACAGCATCGAGAAGCGCCTTGGTATAAGGCTGCTGCGGGCTGGTCAGAATCTCGCGACAAGGGCCGGCCTCGACGATATCGCCGTGATGCATGACCACCACACGATCCGCAACCTTGCGCACGACACCGAGATTGTGGGTGATCATGAGAAGAGCCATACCCTCCTCGACCACCAACTGGTTGATGAGATTGAGGATCTCGTCTTGCGTCGTCACGTCAAGCGCGGTGCCGGGTTCGTCAGCGATCAAGAGCTTCGGCTGGTGCAACAGTGCAAGCCCGATCAGAACGCGCTGACGCATGCCGCCCGAAAGCTCGGACGGATAGGCATTCATCACACGTTCGCCATCGGCAAGCTGCACGCGCCGCAAGATGGCAGCAATCCGCGTACGGCGCTCGGCCTTCGACGAACGGATACCATCGCGCTTGTCGGCAAAACGCATGACATCGTCGAGATGCGTGCCGATCTTGAAGACCGGATTAAAGGAGGAAAGTGGATCCTGCATGATCAAAGAAAAGGCGGTGCCTTTCAGCGCCTCGCGCTCCCGTCGCTGCATTTTAAGGACATCACGACCCGCGACAGAGATGGTGCCGGAACTGATGGTGGCGTTTCTTGGCAGGGTGCCGATGATTGCCTTCGCTGTCACCGACTTGCCTGATCCGGTTTCGCCGATCAGTGCGACGCGTTCGCCGGCTGCGACAGTCAGGGCGATATCGCGCAGCACCTGACGGGTGCGGCCGTAGGTCGTGAACGAGACGTTGAGAGCGTCGATCTTGAGAAGCGGCTCTGTCATGGAATCAGCCCTCCACATCAAACATGTCGCGCAAGCCGTCGCCTAGGAGATTGAACCCGAGCGTCACGTAAAAGACCGCGGCACCGGGGCAGACGACTTCCCACCAATAACTGGGCATAAACTGGCGGCCATCGGCGACCATGGAACCGAGGTCGGGAATGGGCGGCTTCACGCCGAAGCCAAGGAAGCTGAGGGTGGCGCCGAACAGGATGACGAAAGCCGCATCCAAGGTCGTCTTGACGGAAATGACCGCAACACAGTTCGGCAGAATTTCGCGGAACAGGATGTGCATGGGTCCGGCTCCGGCAAGCCGGGCTGCCTCGATATAGTCTTCCGACGCGATGGACTTGGAAACGGAGTAGATCAACCGCGCATGCCATGTCCACCACAGCAGCGTGATGGCGATCATCGCGTTCATCAGGTTCGGCTCAAGCAGGTTCGACACGGCAAGCGCCATGACGAGCGGCGGCATCGCCAGCATGACGTTCGTCAGACCCGTGATGATCTTTTCGACCCAGCCGCCGAAGTAACCGGCGATCAGGCCGAGCACCGTGCCGATCGGCACGGAAATGCCGAGCACGCCGATCACCAGAAGCAGGGAAACGCGCATGCCGAAAACGGTGCGGGAAAAGATATCCCGGCCCACCTTGTCGGTGCCGAACCAATGGGTGGCATCCGGCGCGACATGCCTGGCGCGGAAATCGACGACAGCGCCTACATGCTTCGGATAGGGCGTGAGCCAGGGAGCAAAGACTGCAAGCACGACAACGGAAATCAGGATCAGCGTACCGATCACCGCAGCCGGATTGCGGCTGAAGCGATACCACATCATATAGCCTGTGCTCAGAGCGCGATCGGAGGCGTCAAGCATCTTCATATCGGCCATCAGCGTGCCTCCTCGCGGCGCTGGCGCGGGTCGATGATCGAGATCAGGACGTCCACGACCAGGTTCGCAGCGATGAAAAACAGGCCGGCGACCAGCACCACGGCAGTCACCGCATTGAGGTCTTTCTGCAGAATGGCGTTCAGTCCGTAGGAGGCAAAGCCGCCCCAGGCAAACACCATCTCGATGACGAAGGCATTGCCGATGAGCGAGGCGAATTCGAGCCCCATGATCGTCAGCGGCGCGATCGACGACAGCTTGAGGAGATAGCGGAAAATGATGACCCGCTCGGGCACGCCGAAGCTCTGAAGAGTCAGGACATGGTCCTTGCGTTGGTTCTCAAGCATGGAGGACCGGGTGATACGGGTAATCTGTCCAATGCCGGCCATGGCGAGCGCGAAGGCTGGCAGGATGAGATGCTGGAGTGCGTCGAGAAACACGTCCAGACGACCGGCCGTCAGGCTGTCGATCAACAGGAACCCGGTCGGGCCGGCCTGAAAGCTTAGGGAATGATCGAGGCGACCGATGATCGGCCAGTTCGGCAAACAGCGAGCCGCCAGCAACTGCAGACTGATCGCAAACAGGAAGCTTGGGATAGTGACCCCAGTCAGCGACAGGATACGGCCGATATGATCCAGTGCGCGATCGCGGAAATGGGCTGTGATCACACCGAGCGGGATAGCCACCACGAACATGAAGATCACCGAGACGAGCACCAGCTCGACGGTCGCCGGCACGGTCTGCTCCAGATCGGTGGTAACAGGACGCTGCGAGACCAGAGACATGCCGAGATCGCCGCGCAGCGCCTTGCCGACATACTCGGCATATTGCGCCGGCAGCGGCTTATCCAAACCCATTTGCGCGCGCAGAGCATCGACCTGTTCCTGCGTTGCCGCCGGACCGAGTGCCATGCGCGCCGGATCGCCCGGCACGACGCGCGCAAGCGCGAAAATCATGATTGAGAGCGCGATCATGACCAGCACGAACGTGCCGAGCCGCGTCAGGATCGCGACCAACGGATGTTGCTGCATCGACGGGAGGTTCCTTGTTCGCCAGCTAACTGACAGACAACAATCCTCATCTGCGGGCGGCGAACAACTAGTTAAAAGTATAGTTTTTTGGCTTTAAGGTATAGGTTATTCATCCGCGATCGCTTACAAAGCGACATGGATGCACCGATCCCTCGCCAACGCCTTTGCCATCGCATCGCCGAGCAACGAGCCGGTGTCATCTTTCTGCGAGCCCCTGCTGGAGCAGGAAAGACCGTCACGCTTTCCATGGCCGCCGAGGGTATGGGCAAGCATGTATGCAACTTGCAGCAACCTCGCATGAACGACATCGAGGGTGGGTGGCTTTTCTGGGACGTGCCGGTCTCGGCTCGGTCGGCGCGTCTCTCCGCACCATTGCTGGAAAACATCGACATACTGGTCGTTGCCTGTCGTCCAGACCAGCGCATCAGCGGATTGGCGCGTCTCATTCTTCATCGCGGCTCGACGACGATCCGTGCGGACGAATTGACCTTCTTGGCGGAAGAATTGAGCGGCTTGCCGGCGGAAGACGCACGCAGCCTTCTTGAGCATTACGCTGGCTGGCCCGCCTTCCTGCCGCTGGTCGGTTCCAAAGCTCCGCGCCTGGCTACCGATTACTTGCGCGAGAATTTTCTTGGTCACCTTTCACCGGCGCAAACCGCCACCCTCTCGATCTGGCTTGAAACACCGATACCGACCGCCAACGAGGACTGGGCGGACTTGCTGCCTCCCCTCCTCATCGACGAGCCGGACAAGCACATCGAGCTCCGTCAGCTTCTCGTCATCGCCGTTAGCGAGCGTCTCGCGACATTCGAGAGCACTGTCGCCGTCATCGAAGTCGCATCTGCCTTCGAAAAAGCTGGGCGGGCACTGGCGGCCATGACCTTGCTTCTCGACCACGGGCACGAGGCACATGCAGCGCAGATTCTTGAGCGTTCCCGAGGGCTGGAGCTGATATACAGAAATAGCCTTGATGCCTTCCGTGACATCATCATGCGCTTCTCTCACGAAATGATCGCGACCAACGAGATCGTGCTTTTCGCGCTCGCGCGGATGCTATTGAAACTCGGGGAGCTGCAGCGTGTCCGCCATCTCGTCGGCAAACATCTGGGCTCGGATTATCTGGACCCGCTCAAGGTCTTGCTGCGCGGATCGCGCTTCTCCTTCGCTGCCCGAACCTTCAGGCTCAACCTCATGATCTCCGAGGATCTGATGCCCACCGACGCTATGATCACCCGCCTCGGGGAATTCATGGCTGATTACCCCATGGGCGATCACGGTAAATGGGCAGCCTACTACAATGCGCTGCTGGAGTTCGAAATCCGCCGTCGAAACTTTCGGGAGGCGGAAGCCGCCGCCGCCCGGGCGCTGATCTACCTTGGCCACATGGGCGGCCAGCCACTGCTCGAATTCTTCATTCACCTGCATCAGGCGGTGTTGCGGCTGATGAGCGGCGATGCGCTGTTTGCAAGGCGCGCCGCAAAAGATGCGCGCCTCAAGCTAGAGCAGGTGCCGCACATGGCGGAGGCGGAATTCCGCATGCTGCGCCTGGTGGAAGCCTGTATTGCCTATGAAGCAGGGCAGCCGCGCGATCTCCTCCAATTCGTTCAAGGCGAATTCGACGGTTTCGCCGCCGCCGAAATCTGGCCCAGCCTCATGCAATTTGCCCTTCACTACGCCTCGCAGATTCTAGCGGACCATTTTCCGATGGCGATACGGCCAGGATTTCTCGACGGACTTTGGATTCATCTGTCAGAGGGGCTGCAGTTCCACGCCATGATGGAAATCCGAACGGCCATCGCCTACCAGAATGCCGATCGCTGGGGCGATGCTGCTGCCACGCTTTCGGCAGTCCGCATGCGGATCGGCCGCAACTGGGTCGAGAGCGCGCATGAAGAGCTGACGCGCCTGACGAGGCGCGACGAGATCTCCTACACAATGGCCTGGCTGCGCGATGCTGTCCGCCTTGCGACGCCCCGTCCCTATCTCTCACGTCAGATCGACGCGCTGATCGCCAACCCCAAGGTGACGAACCGCGAGAAGGTCGCGCTGCAACTCTGGCATAGCTATGCCGCCTACCAACGCCGCGATAGAGCGGCAACCCGTGCTCACCTCTTGTCCGCGCTCGAAGCGTCGACCCGCCTCGGATGCCATGGCGTGCTCTCCGAGGAACGCATCTTTCTTTCCCCGCTGTTGAAGAACGAACGTATTCGCGGCTTCATCGAGACATCATCCGATGTCCGCACCGCACTTTCGCTCTTTGCCGCCTCCGTGAATTCGCCCCAAGCCCGCGCACTGCAAGGTGGCCTGTCGCAACGCGAGGCGCAGATGATGCAATTGATTGCCAGCGGCATGTCCAACAAGCGCATCGCCAATACGCTCAGCATTTCTGAGGTGACCGTGAAGTTTCACCTCGGAAATCTGTTTCGTAAGCTCGGTTGCCAGCGTCGGGCGGAGGCTATCCGTGCGGCAACCGCTCTCGGCTGGCTTTGAGCGCCGAAAGAACGAGCCGGTGGTCTATGGCAAAGGCCCTTCGGCCGAAGACTCGCCTCGCGCGTTCTTGGGCGGAACATTGCCATTCTGCTCGGCGCGATCGCGATGTAGTGCCGCTCGGGCGAGCAGCATGAAGGTGATGGGTGTCGTCACCGTTACGAAGATGCCGATCAGAAGTTCATGGATGACGAGGGAATGCGTCGATGTCGAAAAGAAGATCATCGATGCCACCATGATGGCACCGATACCGCCGCTCGTTCCCAGCGTGGGAGCATGGATGCGCTCGTAGAAGCTTCCCATTCTCAGAAAGCCGATTGCGCCGACGAGGGTTAGAAAGGCGCCGACTACAAGCAATCCACCGATGGGGATTGCGGCCCAAAGCGGTATGTTTTCGAATGGAGTGCTCATTCGATCACCTCGCCGCGCATCAGGAATTTCGCAAGTGCGACGGTCGCGACGAAGCCAAGCATGCCGATGACGAGCGCGGCCTCGAAATAGACCACCCGGCCCGTACTGATCCCGAAGGTAAGCAACAGCAGCATCGCGTTCACATACAAGGTATCGAGCGCAATGATGCGATCCTGGGCACGCGGGCCGCGAAACATGCGAACAGACGAGATCGCCATGGCAGCGACGATCATCAGCTGCGCGACCGAGACGGATATTTGGATGATCATCGCGCTCATGCGAATATCTCCATCAACAGGCTTTCATAGCGGTTGGCGACAGTTTCGCGCCATAGTGCCTCGTTCTCGAGATCAAGCACATGGAGCAGAACGGTATTGTCGTTGGAATCATATTCGAGCCATGCGGAACCGGGCGTGCTGGTGAGGATGACGGCGAGCAATGCCAACGAGATCTGATCCCGAACCCGGAGTTCCAGGGTCACGAAACCAGGTGTCGCGTTCCGCGAACCGCCGCGCAGGATGATCCACGCCACCTGCACATTCGATTTCAACACGTCGAAAACGACGCGAAAGAAGAGCTTGGGCAGCAGATACCACTTTCTCAACTTCGGCTTTTCGGGCCGCAGCGACGCCATGGCCCAGGAGGCAAAGACGGCGACGACGATGCCGAGAAGAAGATGGCCGAGCGTGAAGCCGTTCAGCAGGAGCCAGATCAGGATCAGGGCCAGGGTCAGCAACGGATACGGCAGCATCACGAACCTCCTGCCTTGCTCGACACGACTGCCGCATTGCGGACTGCGTTGACATAGACGCTGGGATCGCTGAGCGTCCGGATCGTTGCCTCCATATATTGCATGACGGAACCCGCCCATATGGTGAGCGCAAGCGTCAGGGCAAGCAGGCCCATGACCGGCAATATCTCGATGACGAGCACGCGCGGGACCGTGCCCTCAAGCGAGCTCCAGAATGTGCGAATGCCGGCGCGTGTCATGGAAATCAGGGCGGCAATGCCGGACAGGATTACCAGCAGGATCAACGCCCAGACGGAGGCGCTCGGCGGCACGCCGATCGCGCCTGTTCCCATCATGGCCGACAGCATCGCAAACTTGGCGACGAAGCCTGAAAGCGGCGGCAGGCCGGCCAGAAGGATGGCGCAGGCGGCAAAGCAGATGCCAAGCATCGCCGTGGTGCCGGGCATGGTGACCCCGTCGCCTTCCTCAGGCTCCTTCTCCTCGGCGTCCCCATAGGCTTCCATGGTAACCGCAAGAACGCTGGCGCCCGCATCCTGACCGCGCTCGACAAGCTCGATCAGCATGAAGAAGGCGCTGATCGTCAACGTGGAGCTGACGAGATACATCAAGGCACCGGCCGAGATGGATCCATCGTTGATGCCGATCACCATCAGCAGGGTTCCGGACGACACCAGCACAGAAAAGCCGGCAAGCCGCCCGAGCGCCTGCGATGCCAGAACCCCGATAATGCCGAAAATCAACGTCGCCATGCCTCCATAGAGGAGCATGGTCGCGCCGAAGCCGGCTGAAGGCCCTTGACCGAAAAGAAGCATGGTCAGTCGCAGGATGACATAGATCCCGAGCTTGCTCAGAATGGCGAATATGCCTGCAACGGGTGCCGACGCTGCACTATATGCGGTCGGCAGCCAGAAACACAGCGGCCACATGCCGGCCTTAATCAGGAAAGCGATGCCGAGCACGCCGGCGCCTGCCTGCATGAGCATGCGGCGGTCAGCGGCCATTTCGGGAAGGCGCACTGCAAGATCGGCCATATTGAGCGTTCCCGCCGTGCCGTAGATCAGGCTGACACCGATGAGAAAGAGCAGCGCTGCCGCGAGATTGACGGCGATGTAGTGCATTCCCGCTTTGACGCGAAGTGGCCCGGAACCATGGAGCAGCAGGCCGTAAGAGGCGGCCAGCATCACTTCGAAGAAGACGAAGAGATTGAAAAGATCGCCGGTCAGAAACGCGCCATTGACGCCCATGAGCAGCAACTGGAACATGGTGTGGAAATGGGCGCCGACCGCATGCCAGCGCGCAAGCGAGAAGATCAATGCGGCAACAGCGACAATCGACGTCAGCAGAAGCATGAGCGCCGAAAGACTATCGAGCACCAGCACGATACCAAAGGGCGCGCTCCAGTTTCCGAGAAGATAGGCTTGTTCCCGGCCCGCGGACCCGCCTTCCGTGCGGAAGAGCGCGAGCGCAATGCCGACCAACAGAAGCGCAGCCGCCAAGCTGACAAGCGCTTTCAACGTGCGGTCGCGCTCGTCGATGAACAGGAGAACGGCACCCGCGACCAGCGGCAACAGGATGGGAGCGATGATGAGGTGGTGCGACCAGCCTGTCATTTCCGGTCGCTCCTTCCGTCGACATGGTCAGTGCCGGTCAACCCGCGCGAGGCAAGCAGCACGACGAGGAAGAGCGCGGTGGTCGCAAAGCCGATGACGATCGCCGTCAGCACCAATGCCTGTGGCACCGGATCGGCGAGCGTCGATGTCGGCACGCTGCTCGACAGCAGCGGCGGCATGTTCGTCTTCACGCCACCGACGCCGAAGATGAAGAGATTGACGGCATAGGATAGTAGCGAAAGGCCGATAATGACCTGATAGGTGCGAGGACGCAGAATCAGCCAGACACCGCAGGCTGTCATCACACCGATAGCAACGGACAAGATGAGTTCCATCAATCCCCCTTTGCCTTTTCCGCCTCGATGGCGCGAAGGCGGTTGATACGGATCGATTGATGCGCAAGCGCGACAAGGATCAGGACAGTTGAGCCGACGACGAGCATGAAGACGCCGAGGTCGAAGAGCAGCGCGCTCGCGGCCGGTACCTTCCCGATCAGCGGCACATCCAGATACTGGAAATGCGACGTGAGGAATGGGTAGCCGAAGAACCATGCGCCTGCGCCTGTCGCCGTCGCAACGAGCAGGCCGGCCCCCATCCAGCGCAATGGCAAGATGCGAATGCGATCCTCCGCCCAGCGCGTGCCGCCGGCGAGATATTGCAACAGGAACGCGATGGACAGTATCAGGCCCGCCGAAAAGCCGCCGCCAGGCAGATCATGCCCGCGCATGAAGATATAGACGGACAAGGTGATCACGAAGGGGAACATCCATTGCATGATCACCGACGGGACTAGCAGATAGTCCCGCACGGTATCACCGGCGGAACGTTCCGGCCGCTCCTCGTCGAAGCGATTCTGGATCCGCTGCTGCTCCGGCATTTCCATGCTATCGGGAGCCGGGCGGAAACGACGCAGAAGCGCATAGACGGTGAGCGCGACCACGCCGAGAACGGCGATTTCACCCAGGGTATCGAAGCCGCGGAAATCAACCAGAATGACGTTTACGACATTCTGCCCGCCACCCTTTGAGTATGCATTCTCAAGGAAATAATTCGCAATGGCATCGGGTGCCGGCATGGTCATGACGGCATAGGATATGAACACCATACCGACGCCGCAGGCGACGGCAACCGTAAGGTCGCGAAAACGGCGGAAGCGGGCGCGCAGTTCCACGGTATCATCGACACCTTCCGTCCGCTTCGGTAGCCAGCGCAAACCGAGCAGAATGAGAACCGTCGTGACGATTTCAACAAGCAGCTGCGTGATCGCGAGGTCCGGTGCAGACAGCCAGACGAAGGTCATGCAGACAATCAACCCGACGCCGCCGAGCATCACGAGAGCCGCAAGCCGGTGATATTTGGCGAGAAATGCCGTACCGATCGCAAGGCAGATGCCGATCGCCCAAACCGATGCGAAGACCGGATCGGCGCCCGAAAAGGCGAAATGGGGCGCTTCAAAGCCGGATAGATAGAGCGGGAGCAGGCCGGCCGCAAAGCCGGTCACGACCACCCAGCGAAGCTGTGGCTGCAAATTACGCGTACCGATCCGCTTTTCGGCATTTCTGGCCCAATTCCATGAAACCTCGACCAGAACGCGCTCGAAGATACGTTGACCCTTCAGGCCACGGAACAGCGGTGGGCCGTCCTCGCATCGCGACAGATAATCCTTGAAGACGAAATAGAACACTGTTCCGCCGACGAGAGCGATGACGCTCATGACGAGCGGCAGATTGACGCCATGCCAAAGCGAAAGACTGTATTGCGGTGTGTCAGCGTGCAAAACGCTGACGACTGCCGCCTGTAGGAAAGGAGCGACGGATATGGCTGGTACGATACCGACGATGAGGCACACGATCACAAGCAATTCAATCGGGAAGCGCATCCAGCGCGGCGGTTCATGCGGCTTGACGATCGGCAGGTCTGTCGGCGCGGGACCGAAGAACACCGTTTGAATGAAGCGCAATGAATAGGCGACGCTGAAGGCGCTCGCCAGGGTCGCCACATAGGGCAAGATCCGGTCCAGAATGGAATCGGCATGCGTCTCGATGGCTTCCGCGAAAAACATCTCCTTCGACAGGAAGCCGTTCAGGAGGGGAACGCCGGCCATCGCAGCGCTCGCAACGATCGCCAGCGCACCGGTGAACGGAAGGTATCGGAACAACCCGCTCAAGCGCCGCATGTCGCGCGTGCCCGTCTCATGATCGATGATACCGGCCGCCATGAACAGCGATGCCTTGAAGGTCGCATGGTTCAGCATATGGAAGATGGCGGCGACGGTCGCAAGTGGGCTGCCGAGGCTGAGCAGCGTGGTGATGAGGCCCAGGTGGCTGATCGTCGAATAGGCGAGCAGCCCTTTGAGGTCCTGTTGGAACATCGCGAAATAGGCGCCGAGCAACAGGGTGGTGATCCCTGCCGCGCCAACAATATAGAACCACTCGTCCGTGCCGGCCAGAACGGGCCAGAAGCGCGCCAGCAGAAAAACGCCGGCCTTCACCAGCGTCGCCGAATGCAGATAGGCCGAGACGGGCGTCGGGGCGGCCATGGCATTCGGAAGCCAGAAGTGGAAGGGGAACTGTGCACTCTTGGTCAGCGCACCGAGCAGGATCAGCACCAGCGCCGGCGTATAGAGCGGATGATTGCGGATGAGGTCGCCGGACGCCAGAATCTTATCGAGATCGTAGCTGCCTACGATGTGACCAAGCAGGATCACTCCGATCAGCAGGCAAAAGCCGCCGATGCCGGTAATCGTCAACGCCATGCGCGCGCCATCGCGGGCGGCAGCGCTGTTATGCCAATAGCTGATCAGCAGGAAAGAGAAAATGCTTGTCAGCTCCCAGAATATCGAGAGCAGGATGACATTGCCCGAAAGCACGATACCGAGCATCGCCCCCATGAAGGCAAGCAGGAAAGAGAAAAAGCGAGGAACAGGATCCTCTTCCGACATATAATATCGGGCATAGACGATGACGAGGAAGCCGATGGCCGTGATGACCACGGAGAAGAGCCAGGAAAAGCCATCCATCCGAAGGCTGAAATCAAGCCCGAGCTGGGGCAGCCATTCGATGCTGTATCGCACCACCCCTCCGTCAATGACGGCTGGGTACGAACTGATTGCGATCAATAGCGCAATAAAGGTCACCGAGCCGGCGATCCAGGCCGGCGTGCGGCGCGAGGTCGTGCGCAAGAGGCATACGGAAAGAAGACTTCCGATAAACGGCAGAGCCAAAAGTACTAAAATGAAAATAGGCTCGCGGGTTATCCCAAAACGTCGTTCCTTCGCTTGGCCGGATCACCTCAGTCCCCGCAACGGCGAACACCTCTAGCAAACCGGCGTAATATGCCCTATATGATAGATATTGACCAATATGGGCAGTTTGAAACTGCACGTCAAGGTAAGAAGGCGATGATTTTAACACCAGCGCTCTGTCGAGCAGCCCGAGGATTTCTCGACTGGACCCAAATGGATCTCGCCGACCGCTCGGGGGTATCCCGCAGCACGATCCGCGACTATGAGGGCGACCGCCATAGCCTGCACCGGGCAACCGAGGCTCAACTGCGACTGGCTCTCGAAACCGGAGGAATCGTCTTCTTCCGCATCGATGGGCACAAAATCGGAATTTGCCTGAAGACTCCTAACACAGATGCGCTCACTCCGGCACATACGGAAAGCTGCGAAATCCTGTCCATATCGGGCGACCAGGATCCTATACCGCGCAAAACCGGGCAATGATGTTTGGCCTTTTGGCCCGAACACCAGCATTCCCCTTGAATTGAGCGACTGCCGCAGCCGTCGACCTGGGCTCCGGATTGATCATCCCATTAACGCCCCGCTCGCGAGAAGGTGAACGGGCGGGCCTTCAAATCAGCCATACTCGGACCGATGACGCCTCCGCGCCGTATCCCCAGGACGACCGGAGAGACCCCATGTCCGTCACCAGTGCCCCGGCAGCCGCCCAATACCGACCATCGCAGCGAATCTTGCACTGGCTGATGGCCATCGTCATCATTTCCGCCCTCGCCCTCGGCCTTTACTGCTCGTATCTCGTGCCGGGCAGGCCGTTGCGCCGCGCACTTCTCGACGTGCATAAATCGCTTGGTATGATGGCGTTCGTCCTGATCGCCATCCGCTTGCCGCTACGACTTTCGCTTGGCGAGCCGGCATATCAGGGGCCGCTCGATATCCTCAACCATTATGCAGCACGCGGCGCGCATATCCTGCTTTATGCGCTGATGATCCTGATGCCGCTTGCGGGTTACACAACCTCTGCGGCGGGTGACCATGACCTTCCCTGGTTCGGTCTTTTCCAATGGCCGAACCTGTTGCCCGTCAACAAAACACTGGAGCGGACCGCCGCCGATATCCATGAATACGGTGCCTACTGCCTTTACGTCATTGTGAGCGCGCATATCCTCGCCGCACTCTGGCATCACTTCTTTCGCAGAGACGACGTGCTCAAACGCATGCCGTAACGGCCGAAGCGGGGGCCCGCAAATCCACCGACGGTTACCGCATGCCTAGACGCGACAAGGTGAGACGCGACTGTTCGCACAGAGCTTCGTTCAGGCCACCGCGATAGTAGCTGAGCGCGATGACCGCGCCGTACAGCGCCCACCCTTCGGCTCTCAGCCAATCGGCATCATCCACCTCGCAGGCCATGCGAAAGACATCGCGGGCGGAGGGGTCGACCCACGACCACGCTGCCGCGTAGTCGGCAGCGGGATCGCCGACGGCGCAAAGGCCCCAATCGATCACCCCGGTCAGTTGCCCGCCCTCGGCTATCAGATTATCCGCCTTGAGATCGCCGTGCAGCCAGACGGGCGGTCCTCGATGCGCGGTGGCGCAAGCCCGCTGCCAGAGATCGTGGGCCGCAGGGGCGTCGATCTCATTCGCCAGAATGTCGATCGCCCCAAGCGTAACCGGAGACAGAACCTCCAGAGCCACGCCACGGCGATGATTGAGTTCTCCCGCAAGCGGCGCGCCTTCCGTGCCAACCAGATGCAAAGCCTTGAGAAATTCAGCCAACGCTAGTGCTGCGGCGGTCGGATCGGCAATATTGGCCGGAGAGGCGATCTTCCCTTCCATCCAGTCGAAAATGCCGAAGTTGCATTTCAGCCCAAGCTCGGTGCTTCCACGGAAGCGCAATCTCGGCACCTTTAGCGGCAAATCCGCAAGCCGGGGCAACCAATCGAGCTCTTTGTCGATCAGATGCACGGCAGCCTCGCGGCGCGGAAGACGCAAGAGCAATGCTTCGCCTATGCGATAAATCGCATTGTCGGTGCCGGAGGATCTCAGACGCTGTATCGGAAGATCTGCCCATTGCGGCGTCATCTCCGATAGTAGGTGCCGGATCGCATTCTCCTGCGGCGCGACATCATCGTGCATGCTGAAATCCGTTGCTATTTTCGTTGACGGGGTCGGGGTGGTGCAAATCCGGCGTCACTCAGCCTACCCGCCGGTTTACAGGGCTTCCGCGATCTGCACCAGTATCGGAAGCAATACAAATTTCGCATCCATTTTTCACCACTTCGCCTATTGGGCTTGACCTCAACTATGCTTGAGGTTGCATCATGCTCCGCGCTGGAGGCAATCGGTGATGAGAATACTGCAGGATGTGGACTTGGATGGCCTTGTATCGATGCCATTCGCAATCGATGTCATGGAAGCAGCTTTCCGAGCGAAGGCAGCAGGCCGCTTGATAGCTCCGCCTCGACATCATGTCTCGTTTCCGGGTCATGGCGATCTCGTCTTTACGATTGGCGGTGTTCTTGGCCAACAGCCTCTTGCCGGCTTTCGTGCCTATGAAACATTCAGCGGCATGGAGCACTCGCAGATCGTCGCAGTTTGGTCAGCGGATAGTGCGCAGCTCAAAGGCATTATTCTGGGTGAAAGATTAGGTCAAATCCGGACGGGAGCCATCGGAGGCCTTGCTATTCGTCATCTCACCTCTCCCGACGCCAGAACAGTTGGCGTTTTGGGCAGTGGCGCCCATGCTCGAACCCAGTTACTTGCCGCCGTGGCGGCAAGAGAGATATCGGCCATTCGTATCTTCAGCCGCGATCGGCGCAACCGTGTAGCCTTCGCTGAAAGCATGCAACGGCAATTGGACCTAACCGTAGAACCGGTTGGTAGCGTTGCAGAGGCAGTCGCGGATGCCGACATCGTTCTTTGCGCAACGAACAGCAATGTGCCTGTCATTCATGCGTCCGATCTGAAGCCTGGCGCGCACGTCAACACGATCGGTCCGAAAACGCTTTCTGGGCATGAGATCGGTCTCGACATAGCGGACGCGGCCAGCGTGATTGTCACGGATTCGCTCGATCAAACGCGGGCCTATCCCTCTCCCTTTTTTCTCGCCGGATCCAGCAACGAGCACCGCATGCGCGAGCTTGCAGATGTTGCTGTTCAGGCAGTCTCCAGCCGGACATCACCTCTCGACACAACATTATTCTGCTCGGTCGGTCTGGCGGGAACGGAGGTCGTATTGGCATCGGCCATTCTCGACATCCAGTGAGCAACCGATACCCCCGGAACAGCACTCGTTTCACATCGGCTCCCCAACTTCCACCGCATGGTTGTCCGGATCGTAGAAGCGAAAGACGCGCTGTCCCCAATCCTGCCGTTCGATGGGATGGATGAGCGCGACATGCTGCGCTATCCTTTCGAAGGCTGTATCGATATCGTCGTCCTCAAAATAAAACAGGACATTTTGACGCCCATAGGGTTCCGATGCTTCCGTGGGTGCCTTCCAGATCGTCCGCTCGAGCGCTTGCCCCTCATGAATTGCAAAGCCTGTCTCGAATAGGACGAAACTCCCGAAATCACTCAGGATCTTGAGACCCATGACGTCGCGATAAAATGCCTTGGAGCGATCGATATCGCTGACAAAGGGAATTGGATTGACGAAGCGCATTCTTGACACCAATGCAGTTGATTAAGATGGACCCCAAAAAAACGACCTTCCAAATTGCATCGAAAACGTGCATCTCCGATTATTATATCGTTTCCGGATGCAGGACCTGTGTCAATTCTTCGGGGATTGCGATCTTGGCCCGAGGCAATTGGAGGATTGATTGATGACCGATGATGCGCGCACGATGATCGTCATGGATGCGGGAAATTCACGTTTCCAGTTTCGGGCCGGCGCTTTGATCCGCGCCAACGGCCATATCCTCATCCACCGTGCAGTTAGAGACCCTTTCTGGGTTCTGCCCGGCGGCCGGGTGGAATTTCACGAAGCCGGCGCCGAAACGCTCGCGCGCGAAATCGAGGAGGAAATCGGCTGTGCGGCAACCATAGGGTCGCTGCGCTTCGTGATCGAGAATTTTTTCGAACTCGATGGACGAAGGGTTCATGAAGTCGGCTTCTACTACGATGCGGAATTGTCCCGGCCGCTGCCCTTTCACGAGGACGAGATCGTTCACCGGATCAAGGACGGGGGTACCGACCTCGAATTTCGCTGGGCGCGGCCGACGCGAGCTGTTCTGGAGCAATTCGATCTGAAGCCCGCGCCCTTGCTCGCCTTGATCGAGTCGATGCCCGCCGGCGTTCAACATATCGTCCGCCGCAATGCCGCAGGATGAGGCATCGCCGCCCTGAAATACAGAATGTTCTTGACTGCCTTTTGGAGGCGCAATCCACTTCTATTAGGTTGTTCCAACACTCGAATTTGCAGGTTGTTCACTGATGTCGCGGATCGTCATTCTGGGAAATGCGGGCGGCGGGAAATCCACTCTTGCGCGCAGATTGGCCGAAAGGCATGGGCTCAGCCATTTCGAAATAGACAAGCTTCTTTGGCTGGAAGGCTGGATACCGGCGCCTGTCGACACCTATTCCGAGCGTCATCGGCAGATCATATCGGGTGACAACTGGATCCTCGACGGGCTTGGACATCGCGATTCCATAGCATCGCGCATTGACCGCGCCACCCATATCGTCCTTATCGACATGCCGCTCTGGATGCATTTCTGGCTCGCCGCGGAAAGGCAGATCGCCTGGTCTTCCGGTGAATTGCAGCACACTCCTGGCGGCCTCTCGGCCATGCCGCCGACGCGCGACCTCTTTCGAACGATATGGGAAATAGATCAGGGCTGGATGCCCGGCATTCGGAGCTTGTGTGACAATGCGGCGAGAGCCGGCAAGAAACTGGTCCGCATTTGCAGCGTCGAAGAACTGGAGCTGCTTGCAAGAACGGCAGATGTCGCCGACTGGCTCTCTGCGACGTCATGAGACCGCGCGACGAGTATAGGACCTCAAAGGCTTGACGTCCGCCTTGTGTTGAGACTGGGCGGGCGGGACCGTGTCTGGAGGACGGCGCAAGGCGGCTTATCAACAAGAGCGGCACGAGCCGACGACCGATGCAACAGAAGGCTGTTGCGCGTCGTGACGCCGTCGGCCAACATGCCGGCGAGTCCGGTCTCGAGACCTCGCCTGAAATGCAGAACGACACTTGTTTCGGCACCGCCGATGCAGATCATGCGTTTCACCAAGAAGAAGGATTGAACGCATGACCAAAATCTTCGACGCTCCGGAGGAATTCGCAGCAACGGCACTTGCCGGCTTTGCGGCGCTTCATCCGCACTTCGTTCGACTGATAAAGGGGGGCGTTGTCCGCTCCACATCGGTGCCGAAAGGTAAGGTCTCGGTCGTCGTCGGCGGCGGGTCGGGTCATTATCCTGCCTTTGCCGGCTATGTCGGGCCGGGCTTTGTCGATGCAGTTGTCGCGGGCGATGTCTTCGCCTCCCCCTCGACGGCGGCGGTCGCCCGGGTGTGCCGCAAGGCGCATCATGGTGGCGGTATCCTGCTCAGCTTCGGCAACTATGCGGGCGACGTCTTGAATTTCGGCGTGGCTGCCGAACGTCTGCGCGCCGAAGGCATCGATGTTCGCATCGTGGCGGTGACGGACGATGTCGCCAGTGCCCCTACAGAAACCGTATCGAAGCGTCGCGGCGTTGCCGGCGATCTCGTGGTCTTCAAGATAGCCGGCGCGGCGGCCGAAGCAGGTCTGCCCCTTGATGAGGTCGAGCGCATCGCTCGGCATGCCAATGCCCGCACCGTATCCTTTGGCGTCGCCTTCGATGGCTGCACCTTGCCCGGTTCGGCCGGCCCGCTCTTCACTGTGCCCAACGGCAAGATGGCGCTAGGCCTCGGCATTCACGGCGAACCCGGCATCAGCGAGGAAGCGATCGTCAGCGCCAGCGAACTCGCGACGCTGCTCACGGAAAAGCTCCTGCCGGAGCGCCCCAAAGACACGCGGAAGGTCGGCGTCATCCTCAACGGCCTCGGCGCCACGAAATATGAAGAGCTCTTCGTGCTCTGGTCATCCATTGCGGGCCGATTGCAACAGGCCGGCCTGGAAATCGTCGCACCGGAGGCGGGCGAGTTCGTCACCAGCCTGGACATGCAGGGCTGCTCGCTGACCCTGGTCTTCTTGGACGACGAGCTGGAGCAACACTGGATCGCACCCTGCAGCAGCCCGGTCCTTCGCCGCGGCGCGACGATCCCCACGACACCGGCGATCGACAATCTGGCCGACGAGGATATGCTGACGACCTACCCGCCTGCCGATGGCGAAGGCCAGCGCGGCGGTGCTTGCATCGTCCGCATCTTCTCGGAGACTTCGCTTGTGCTCCACGAGGCGGAGGAACAGCTCGGCCGGATCGACGCCTATGCCGGCGACGGCGACCATGGACAAGGCATGGCCCGCGGTGTGACGGCTGCTCTGGAAGCAGCCAGGGCGGCAAGCGCTGCAAAGGCCGGAACCGCAAGCGTGCTGGCTGCGGCCGCCGACGCCTGGGCGGACCGCGCCGGCGGCACATCGGGCGCGATCTGGGGGCTTCTCCTTCGGTCCTGGAGTACCGCACTTAGCGACAATGGTCCTATCGATGACCGGGCCGTTGTTGCCGGCGCGCGGCAGGCACTCGATGGCGTGGTGAGGCTCGGTGGCGCCAAGATCGGCGACAAGACGCTCGTCGACGCATTCTCTCCATTCGTCGATACGCTGGAAAAAAGTTTCGCCGAAAGCGGGTCGCTTTCCACCGCCTGGAGGCAAGCAGCCTCGGCGGCAAAACTTGCAGCCGAGGCAACGGCGCAATTACTTCCCAAGCTCGGGCGCGCACGTCCCCTTGCAGAAAAAAGCCTTGGCCATCCCGACCCCGGCGCGGTTTCCTTTGCGATGATTGCGACCCGTGTCGCCACCTGCTTTGATAGTTGGAAGCAGGGCGCGACGGAAACATCGGAACACGGTCTGAGCCCGCCCCTCGCATGACGAGCGGCGCGGCCGTGACGACAAAAAACCATTCCAAGAGATGCGCAATCTTTGAGATGATCTTGTTTGCTTCAGCAAAGGATGGATCATAGCGTTGCTTCAACCATTGGACGTCCTTGCCCCCTCGGCGGCACCGTGAGCTTCGGATGCGTATTACGCGCCGGCAACAGCTTCATGGCCGCAGCGAAAGGTGACAAGCGCATTTGAAAAGGAACGCGTCGTTGACCATTCACACCACACCGGCCGCGGCATCGTTGCCGACCTTGGATCTCTCCCGCTTCTATGCCTCATCGCAAGAGCGGCAGGCTTTCATCGCCGAATTGCGCAAGGTGCTTCACGATCATGGCTTCTTCTACCTGACGGGTCATGGTGTCGATCCGAAGTTGATCGGCGATGTCGTGGCGACGGCAAAGCGCTTCTTCTCGCTTCCTCTGGAAGAAAAGCTCGAGATCGAAATGGTGAAGTCACCGCATTTTCGCGGCTATAATCGCGCCGGACAGGAACGCACGCGTGGCGAGCAGGATTGGCGCGAGCAGCTCGATATCAACACGGAAGAAGAACCAGCCGAACTCAGCCAGGATAGCCCGGCATGGCGGCGCCTGCAGGGACCCAACCAGTGGCCCGAAGCCCTGCCGGAACTCAAGCCCTTGCTGCTCGCCTATCAGGCGGAAGTGACGCGAATCGGCATTGATGTGCTCAAGGCGATCGCCGCGGCCCTCGGTCAGCCGGAAAATGTCTTTGCAGACATATATCAGCCTCAACCCTCGCAGCTCTTGAAGATCATTCGCTACCCCGGACGGGATGTAGCGGAAACCGACCAGGGGGTCGGTGCCCACAAGGACGGCGGATTCGTCACCGTGTTGCTTCAGGACACCACGCCGGGTCTACGCGTGCGTACCGAAGATGGCGTATGGATAGACGCGCCGCCGGTTCCCGGCACTTTCGTCATCAATACCGGCGAGTTGCTCGAGCTTGCGACGAATGGTTTCGTCCGCGCAGACGTGCATGACGTCATCGCACCGCCTGCGGGCGTCGAGCGCTTCTCGGTCGCCTTTTTCCTGGGCTCTCGCCCGGACGCCACGATTCCGGTCATCGACTTGCCAGAAGACCTGAAGCGTGCCGAACGCGGCATATCGGTCGACCCCCTCAACCCGATCTTCCGCGAAGTCGGCCAGAACCAGTTGAAAAGTCGATTACGGTCGCACCCGGATGTCGCGCGTGCCCACTATGCGGAGCTGCTCGCCTCGGAGTAGTCGTTGCCTCGAAATAGGAGCCGATGCGCAGCGCACATCGGCTCTGATCGCTGATATCACTTGGAGACGGACGCCTCTGGCAAACGGCCGTCTTAGCTGGTTCGACCGCGAGGCGCGCCAATACAGACGGTTAGGGCCGAAGCTCCCAATTCGGCCTGCTCGTGCCTTGACAAACTTAAAATGACCGTATTTTAATCACGCTCAAGATATGAGCAAACGGACTTGTCTTACTGACATGATACTGTTTGCCAACGGGCAACAGCGCCCCACAACGCCCCGGTTTCCGGGATATGCGTTGTGGGTTTTTTTGTTTTGGGAGATGCGATGCAGACCGCCGTGAAGATCGGCATTCTCTATTCGACCACCGGGCCATACGGCTCGCTGGGGCGCGAGGCTCAGCTTGGCGCCGAATTCGCACTTCACGACTATCGCCGCAATGGCGGCCGGAAAGTGGAGTTGGTCTTCTTCAATCCGCATGCGGATCTGGCCGCTTATCTCGAAGGCGCTCGCAGCCTGATGCGCGACAGCGGTTGCCGGCACATCGTCGGCACGATCACGTCCGCCGCGCGGAAGGAAGTCATTCCACTTGTCGAGAAGCATGACGGCCTGCTGTGGTACATGTGCCCCTACGAAGGCTTCGAGGCGAACGAAAACGTCATCTATATCGGCGCCTGTCCCAACCAGCATCTCATACCGCTATTCGAGCACCTCATCCCGCGCCATGGACCGCGGCCCTATCTCGTAGGCGCCAACTATGTCTGGGGCTGGGAGATGAACCGGCTCGCCCGCGAGCTGATCGTCAATGCCGGGGGAACGATCCTTGGGGAGCGTTATCTGCCGCTTGAGGAAACATCCGTCGAACGCATCGTCGCGGACATTGCGGAGAAGCGGCCGAGCTTCATCCTCAACAATCTGATCGGCCCCTCGAGCTATGCCTTCCTGGCTGCAATCGCCGAACTCGGGAAACGCGATCCGGCGTTCCTGCCGGAAAATTGCCCTGTCGCCAGTTGCGACCTGACGGAATGCGAGTTGACGGATATTGTGGGCGGCGCCGTCGGTCAGCTTTCAGCGCTTTCCTATTTCGACGGCCTGGAAACCAGCGAAAACATCGCCTTCAAGTCCCGACTCAAGGCATGGCGGCCTGACATCGGCAAGGTCTCAACCATTTTCGCAAGCTCCTACACCGCCGTCGCGCTTTGTATTGCCGCGATAGAATCTTCGGGCAGCGAGGATCCAGTAACGGTGCGACAGGAGGTGGTCTCCCGATCCTGGCCATCGGTGCTTGGCAACCTTGTGGTCGATCCGACGACGAACCATGCGGCACTCCCCTTCTATCTCGGACGCATCAACGACCAGCACGGGTTCGATCTGATCGCCTCGGAGCAGGCCATCCCCGCCGATCCCTATCTGATCACAAGCAGACAGAAGCCGACGCGGCATCTGCGGGTGGTGCAATCATGAACGGCACACCCAATTTCGCCGGCTGGCGCGTCACGCTCCTTGCGGAAGACGACACCAATACAGAGAGGCTGAACCGCCAGCTCATCGTTCTCGGCATGCGGGTGAACCGCCAATGGAAACCCATTCCAGCCAACGATCTACCGGATTTGGTCGTCGTCGACGTCGACCGTGGCTGGGACGAACTGATTCCATGGAGCGGCGACAAACCGCTGCGGCCCGTTGTTGCCGTGCTCGGTTCGGAAGCGCCCGGCCGTATCGCCTGGGCCATGCGCCAGGGCGCCGGCTCGATCATTCAAAAGCCGGTGACGGCATCTGCCGTCTTTCCCGCCCTCGTGCTGGCGGTCTCCATCCATGAGGAGCGTCTGACCACAGCAAGACGCATCGCCCATCTGCAAGAGCGCCTGAAACTGCGTCCGGTCGTCTTCACAGCAATCGAACGGCTCAAGGCCGAGCGCAAGATCGATGACGAGGGCGCCTATGCAATCTTGCGAAATTGCGCCATGCGCCGGCGCCTTCCGGTCGAACAAATCGCCGCCTTCTTCCTGGTCGGCTCCGAAACACTCTCCGAGGTCGGCTGATGCGGGTACTCAAAGAACTTTGCCGACAACCCGCAGGGTTGTTCGGCCTCATCATTGTTGTCATCGTCGTCGCCATGGCGATCGCGGCACCGTGGCTTGCGCCTTTCGACCCTGATAACCAGATGTTCGACGGCCTGACGCTGGAAGGAGCGCCCATACCGCCGGGCGGGCAATTCCTGCTCGGCACTGACACGCTCGGCCGCGACCTTCTTTCGCGACTGCTGTTCGGCGCAAGGACGTCTCTGATCATCGGCCTCGTTGCCAACGGCGTCGCCGTGACGATCGGCCTCTTCGTCGGGGTCATGGCCGGCTATCTGCGCGGCTGGGCCGGCAGTCTGCTGATGCGCTTCACCGACCTGATGATGGCTTTCCCTGCCCTTTTGCTCGCCATTGTGCTTGCGGCAATCCTGAAGCCCAGCCTTTGGATCGTCGCCATGGTCATTGCGCTCGTGAACTGGGTGCAGGTGGCCCGCATCGTCTACACCGAAACGCGCGCCCTGGTGGAACGCGATTTCATCATGGCCCAGCGGGCGCTCGGCGCCGGCCACGTCCGCGTCGTCGTCCTCCACATTTTGCCGCATCTGGTTCCCACAGCTATCGTCTGGGGAACGCTCGGCATCGCAACGACCGTTCTTCTAGAGGCGACGCTCTCCTTCCTCGGCGTTGGCGTGCAGCCGCCGCAACCATCCTGGGGCAACATCATTTTCGAAAGCCAGAGCTATTTCCAGGCCGCCCCCTGGCTCGTCTTCTTCCCCGGCGCGGTCATTCTGCTCACAGCCCTCGCCTTCAATCTCGTGGGTGACGCGTTGCGCGACATTCTCGATCCGACCCAGAGAGGCAGAGGCTGATGCTGAACGTTCTTGCACGGCGCCTCGTCCAATCGGCGCTCATCCTCCTCGGCGTCGCCGCCATCACCTTCATACTGCTCTATGCACTGCCGGCCGACCCCGCGCGCATGATCGCCGGCCGCAGCGCCACCCCGCAGACGGTTGACAATATCCGCCGCGAGCTTGGTCTCGATCAGCCGCTACTGGCGCAATTCATGCACTATCTGAATGGCCTGCTGCACGGTGATCTCGGCCGATCCTATGCCCAGAAAACTCAGGTCATGACCCTCATCCTGGCCCGCTTGCCAGCGACGATCACCCTGATGGCGGCAGGCATCTTCGTCGAAGTGCTGCTTGGCCTGACGCTCGGCATCATCGCAGCGCTCGATCGCGGCGGCCCAACCGACCGGCTCGTCATGGCATCCGCTTTCGTTGGCGTCTCCGCCCCGCAATTCGTCGTCGCATTGCTGTTGCTCTACCTCTTTGCCGCCACGCTTGGATGGTTCCCGATGAGCGGCTACGGCAGCTTCTCGAATATTGTGCTGCCGGCGGCCACGCTCGGCCTTCTCGGCGCCGGCTGGTATGCGCGCATGGTTCGCTCCGCCATGATCGACGTGCTGAACCAGGATTTCATCCGCACCGCACGCGCCAAGGGCCTCTCCGGGCGGCGCATCATCCTGCGCCATGCGCTGCCGAACGCCATCCTGCCGATCATTGCCATGATCGGCATCGATATCGGCCAGTTCATGGGCGGCGTGGTCGTAGTGGAAGCCGTCTACGGCTGGCCGGGAATCGGCCAATTGGCCTGGCAGGCGATCCAGCAGGTGGACATCCCGATCATCATGGGTGTCACGCTCACCTCCGCGCTCGCCATCATTCTCGGTAATCTGGCGGCCGACCTTATCGCACCGCTTATCGATCCACGCATTCGTTCGCATTGAATCACACCAAGAAGGGGAACTAACCTATGTTCAAAAGCTGGTTACTCAGAACGACGACCGCTGCCATGCTGGCCTTCACGCCGCTGGCCGGCCATGCCTCCGATCAGCCCACCCAGGGCGGCAGCATCACCGTTACCTATAAGGACGACATCACCACGCTGGATCCGGCCATCGGCTATGATTGGGTGAACTGGTCGATGATCAAGAGCCTGTTTTCCCGTCTGATGGACTACGAACCAGGCACCGCAAAGCTCGTCCCGTCGCTCGCCGAAAGCTTCACCGTCTCCCCGGACGGCCAGACCTATACCTTCAAGCTGCATAAAGGCGTAAAGTTCTCGAATGGACGAGAGATCGTCGCCTCCGACATCAAATATTCGATCGAACGCGCGGTCAACCCGAAGACGCAAGGTCCCGGCGCCGGCTTCTTCGGTGCGATCAAGGGCTATGAGGATATGGCCGCCGGCAAGGCCGACAACCTTCCGGGCATAGAAGCCCCGGACGCAGGTACTGTCGTTTTCCATCTGAGCCGCCCCGACGCGACCTTCCTGCATGTGCTGGCGATCAACTTCGCCTCCGTCGTGCCGAAGGAAGCCGTCGAAGCAGCGAATGGCGACTTCGGCAAGAAGCCGGTCGGCTCCGGCACCTTCATCCTGAAGGACTGGACCATCGGCCAGAAGCTCGTCTTCGAGCGCAACAAGGACTACTTCGCCAAGGGCGTTCCGCATGTCGACAGCTTCACCGTCGAAGTTGGCCAGGAGCCGCTCGTGGCGCTGCTGCGCCTGCAGAAGGGCGAAGTCGACATCGTCGGCGACGGCATTCCGCCGGCAAAATTCCTGGAAATCAAGAATTCTCCCGACGGCGCAAACATGATCGTCGACGGCGAGCAGCTGCATACCGGCTACATCACGCTCAACACCAAGGTGAAGCCCTTCGATAATCTGAAAGTCCGCGAAGCCGTCAACATGGCCGTCAACAAGGATCGCATTACGCGTATCCTGAACGGCCGCGCGACACCAGCAAATCAGGTTCTGCCGCCGCTAATGCCGGGATACGACAAGTCGTTCCAGGGCTTTGCCTATGACGTGAAGAAGGCCAAAGCTCTTCTCGCTGAGGCTGGGTTCCCGGACGGTTTCTCAACTGTGCTCTACTCGACCAACACCGATCCGCAGCCGCGCATCGCCCAGTCGATCCAGCAGGATCTGGCGGCAGTCGGCATCAAGGCTGAGGTTCGCGCACTTGCACAGGCCAATGTCATTTCCGCTGGTGGCACCGAAGGCGAAGCGCCGATGATCTGGTCGGGCGGCATGGCTTGGATCGCCGACTTCCCGGATGCATCCAACTTCTACGGTCCGATCCTCGGTTGCTCCGGCGCCGTTCCAGGTGGCTGGAATTGGTCGTGGTACTGCAACAAGGCCCTGGACGAGCGCGCCGTTGCGGCCGATTCCATGTCGGATCCGGCCAAGGTTGCCGAGCGTCAGGCGGCCTGGGGCAAGATCTTCACCGACATCATGGCCGATGCCCCTTGGGTACCCGTCATCAACGAGCGCCGTGTAGTCGCCAAGTCGCTGCGCATGGGTGGTTCGGGCAACATCTATGTCGATCCGACCCGCGTCATCAACTACGACGCGATCTTCGTGAAGCAATAAGCCAAGAAGACGACCAATCCGTCTCCCTCGCTGCCGCGAGGGAGGTGGGCCAAATGCCAGCGGAATTGAACTCGGAGACCATCATGTGCATCGCCTGCACCCACACCATTCATCGCGCGCAGCATCATTTCGGCTGGAACAGGGACTTTCCGCCGGCGCTGACGGCAAAACCTGGCGAAACCATCCTGTTCGAATGCATGGATTCATCAGGCGGCCAGATGGGCGCCGATGCGACGCTGGAGACGCTCGTCAATCTGGATTTCGCCAAGATCAACCCCGTCTCCGGTCCCGTCTATGTGGAAGGCGCCAAGCCCGGCGACGCCCTTAAGGTGACCATTCGCAAATTCCACCCGATCGGCCACGGCTGGACGGCGAATATTCCGGGCTTCGGCCTTCTCGCCGACCACTTCAAGGACCCGGCACTGCATGTCTGGAAGTATGACAGCGTCACCATGGCGCCTTCAGCGTTCGGCCCGGGCGGTCGTGTGCCCCTGAAGCCGTTTACCGGCACGATCGGCGTCGCACCGGCAGAACCAGGGCTCCACTCCGTTCTCCCGCCCCGTCGCGTCGGCGGCAATTTGGACATCCGTGATCTGACGGCGGGCGTCACGCTCTATCTGCCGATCGAAACGGAAGGCGCACTTTTCTCGGTCGGCGACACCCATGCGGCGCAGGGCGATGGCGAAGTTTGCGGTACGGCCATCGAAAGCCAGATGAATGTCGAATTGACACTCGATCTGGTTAAGGGCGCCAACCTTCAGACCCCGCGCTTTACGACCACCGAACCTGTCACGCGACATCTCGACGGCGCCGGCTACGAAGTCACCACAGGCATCGGCCCGGATCTGATGACGGGGGCAAAGGAAGCCGTGATGCGCATGATTGACCTGCTTGCTGCCGAGCATGGCCTCAATCCGGTCGATGCCTACATGCTCTGCTCGGTTTGCGGAGATCTGAGGATCAGCGAAATCGTCGATATGCCCAACTGGGTTGTTTCCTTCTATTTTCCAAGGATTGTCTTCGCGTGAGCAATCAAAGCGCCCGTTCAGCGGTTCTCTCCGTCCGCAACCTGAGCGTCGATGCTAGGACGCCGGAAGGGCTGAAGCGCATTCTCGATGATGTGAGTTTCGACCTCGAGCCCGGCAAGACGCTTTGCCTTGCGGGCGAGTCGGGATCCGGGAAGTCGGTGACCTCCCTCTCGATCATGGGCTTGCTTCCCAAGGCTTCGCTGAAGGTCGCATCGGGTGAGATCCTGCTAGAAGGGCGCAATATCGTCGGCATTCCGCACCGCGCCCTGCGTCAGATCCGCGGCGGAGAAGTGGCGATGATCTTTCAGGAACCGATGACCTCGCTCAATCCGGTCATGACGATCGGGGCGCAGCTCATCGAGGCCATTCGCGAACATCAGGCTGACACTGCTGGCGATGCCGCACAGATCGCCAAGTCGATGCTCGACGCCGTCCATATCACCGACGCCGCCAAGCGCTTGACCCAATATCCTTACGAGCTTTCCGGCGGCATGCGGCAGCGTGCCATGATCGCCATGGCCCTGTCATGCCGTCCGAAAGTGCTGATCGCCGACGAGCCGACCACGGCGCTCGATGTGACGGTGCAAGCCCAAATCCTGACGCTGATGCGGGAGCTTCGCGACGAATTCAATACGTCGATCCTGCTGATTACCCATGACATGGGCGTCGTCGCCGAGATGGCCGATCGTGTCGCGATCATGCAGAATGGCCGCATCGTGGAACAGGGCGATGCGCTTGATGTCTTCGGCAAACCCAGCCAGGCCTATACGCGCGAACTGCTGGCCGCCGTACCGCGCCTTGGCACACATGCCGGTACGGACGCGCCACCGCGCATTTCGAGTGCTCCCGCCATGGTTGCGCCGGCCACGCCGATCGTCGAGGTCGAGAAATTGAGCGTAACCTACGGCGGCAAGACGGGATTGTTCGGCAACGGCAAGACCGTTGCACCCACAGTCAACGAGGTGTCCTTCACGATCAAGGCCGGCCAGACGCTTGGGCTGGTGGGCGAGAGCGGCTCAGGCAAATCCACCACGGGCAAGGCCATCCTCAATCTCATCGGCTTTGCAGGAAGCGTGAAGATCGAGGGCCGTGAGGTTCATGGGCTGTCTGCCGCGAAAATGCAGCCGGTGCGCCGTACAGCGCAGATGATCTTTCAGGATCCCTACGCCTCGCTCGATCCCCGCATGAGTGTGGGTTCGGCGATCGCCGAGCCGCTCGTCATCCACAATGTCAGTAATGCGTCCGAGCGCAAGGATCGCGTCTCGGCGCTGTTGAAACGCGTCGGGCTGACGCCGGACGCTGCAAGCCGCTATCCGCACGAATTCTCCGGTGGCCAACGTCAGCGCATCTGCATTGCGCGGGCGCTGGCGCTCGAACCGAAGCTGATCGTTGCCGACGAAAGCGTGGCCGCACTCGACGTTTCGGTGCGCGCGCGCGTTCTCGACCTTATGCTTGAGTTGCAGGAACAGATGGGACTTGCCTATCTCTTCATTTCGCACGACATGGCCGTGATTGAGAAGATGTCGCATCACGTCGCCGTCATGCGCGGCGGCCGCATCGTGGAAATGGGCACGCGCCGGCAGATATTCGAAAATCCGGGCGACGATTACACGCGAAACCTGATGGCTGCCGTTCCGATACCGGATCCGGCTCACTATCGGCAAGCACGCGAGGGATTGCGACAAGCCAGCCAATCATAGCGACAAGAGAAGCGCCGACATCATCGCCGGCGCCATCCTCAAGGCAAAGTCGAATTCGGAGAGATTGTCTCGGCTTGCCCGAAAACCTCAGGATCAGTGCTGGTTATCGGGAACGATGACGCGCATGCCGTCGGTGGCGGCGCTCATCAGGAGCTGACAGCTAAGGCGACTATTTGGCTTCGGCTCCATTACGAACTCGATCATGTCAGCCTCTTCCTGTGAAGGCGGCGGCAGCAGATCGAGATGAGCCTCATCGATATAGCAATGACAGGTGCCGCAGGCCAAAGCGCCGCCGCATTGCGCGACGATACCATCGATGCCACTTCGGACGGCGATGGCCATCAGCGTTTCGCCATCTTCCGCATTCACACGCGTCTCCCCACCGGCGGAATCGACGAATACGACTTCACTCATTGCATTCTCCATGCTTTCAACAGAGCATATTCGCTTTTCTCCAAGTAGCGAAAATGCTTATCCTCTTGTTTTTCTAGGCATCTCGAGCGGAAAGCCGCTATGCATCCGGTTCAAGCGGGAACAAGACGGATGTTGAGGCGCTGCGGCCCGCGAACTGACAGCCCGCGCTTGTAGGCAGGACGCTCGTCCAGCAACTCGATCGAACGGGTACGCTGCAGCAGCGTCGAGAATATGATCTCCATGTCCAACCGTGCCAAATGATTGCCGAGACAGAAATGCGCACCGCCACCAAAAGCCACATGCCGGTTGGGCGTCCGCTCGATATTGAACCGATCGGGCGCCTCGAATTGCTCGGGATCGCGGTTGGCCGCACCGTAAAGCAAGCCGACCTTGGTGCCCTTCGGCAGGCTCTTGCCGGCAATGATCTTCTCTTCGGTCAGATAGCGATGGAAGAACGGCAGCGGCGATTCAAATCGGAACATTTCCTGAATCGCAGTCGGCATGACGGCCGGCGTGTCTCTGAGCTTGGCCAATGCGTCCGGATACTGCAGAAGCGCGTGCATTCCGCTGCCGAGCACATCGATCGTCGAGCCGTGGCCCGCCATCAGGATCAGCATGCAGGTGGAAACCAGCTCGTCCTCGGTCATTTCGCCGCTGGTGTAAGCCTGCGTGAGCCGACAGAGAAGGTCTTCGCGCGGGTTGCGCACGCGATCGGCAATGAGTTCCTTCAGCAGTTCGTAGAATTCGGTCGTCGCACGCTCGGCGATGGCCTTGCGCTCGTCGCTGCGGTCAACATCGAAATATTGCACGACCTGTTCGGACCACTTACGCAACTGTCCGGCATATTCGTCCGGCACGCCCAGCACAGAGCCGATAATATGGCCCGGAACCTCCGAGGCGAGATCCTCGACGAAATCGATCGTTCCGACATCGAGCAACCGATCGAGCAGCTTGTCGACGAACTCCTGGATCATCCCGCGCTGGCGCGCGACGAGAGCCGGGGTAAATTCTCGAAAGACTTTGCGGCGCAGGCGATCATGGGTTTCGCCGTCGGAGTCCAGCAGGCTGAACTGCACGAAGCGCGAATGGTTCGGCATGTCATGCCAATTCAGACGCACCTTCTCCGCTTCTATCTCCTGAGGTGATAGAAAGTACTCCATCGAGCGGACCAGCGTCTTGTCTGCAGCCGCAGCGGCGACATCCTGGTAGCGCGACAGTAGCCAAATATCGAAATGCTCGTAATAGACCGGGCCGGGACAGTCGCGCAGCTCGCTGTAAGACGCATAGGGATCGTCTGCGAATGCTTGCGAAAGCGGATCAAATGCGGGTGACGCTGTAACCACCTGAACCTCCTCTACTCCGGTTAATCCCCATAGAATAGCCGCCCAACCCGTCGAAAGACATGGATGGCAGCCGCAGCGATATGGATAAAACTCTCATCTTCCGATATCATCGGCGGATCATGACTGACGAAGCGACCTCGGCGAAGATCGATGCCCTCGATGAAGTCTTCTTTCAGACCCCGGGGCGGCTGTCGCGTGCCCTGCCCTATTCCCTGCTCGCTGCCGGGCGCCGGACCTGCACCCCCGCCGAAGCGCCCATCGCCCACCGGTTTAATCACCATACGCTGATCCTCACGCTCAGCGGCAAAGGCGCGCTTCATATCAGCGGCCAGTCAAGCCATATGCGGGAGGGAACCGTAGCCTGGCTCGACTCCTCGATGTTGTATTCACATGGCTGTGAGCCTCGTTGTTCCCACTGGTCGTATCTCTGGCTCGGATTCGTCGGTCACGGGGTGGACACCCTGTTCGACAATCTTGGCGTAGGCCTTAATCCTGTCTTTGAGACCGCAGCGCACCATGATCTGCGGCCCTTGTTCGAGAGCATTCTCCGCGAGGTCGAGACCGGTAGCTTCCTGGCAGAGAACCGTTGCTTTGCGCTGCTTGCGCAACTTATCTCAATTCTCGTGTCCGAACGAGCGGATGCAGGCGATCTCAGCAGCGCGGTACAGCGGCTGCAGCATGTGGTGGAAACCGTGCGGGCCAACCTTTCGCACCCCTGGAGCGTGGGCGAACTTGCCGCTGCAGCGAATCTGAGCCAGGCGCAGCTCTTTCGCCGCTTCCGGCAGAGAATGGGGACGACACCGCTCGATTGGCTGCGCCACGAGCGTGTCAGTGCCGCAAAGCGGCTCCTTGTCGTCACAGATGAGAAGATCGGCGCTATCGCTACCAGATGCGGCTACCTCGACCCCTTCCACTTCGCCCGCGATTTCAAAAGGCTGGCTGGCGTGACGCCCAGCGCATTCAGACAGCAAGGACACGGCACAAGGCGATACCATTCTTGATGGCCCAAGCGACAGCCGACAAGCACGGCCGCCCGTCAATCGGTCAATCCTATGGGTTCCTGCATGAAAGCACTAAACCTGCCGTATATTATGATCTTGCCCGAAATCCATGCCGGATATCCCTCAAGAGGATCGAAGAGTGACCACTGAACAAAGCGTGCTGCGCATTTCCATCATCATAACGTTCGTTCTTGCGGCCGCTGGCATCGTATTCGGGCTTTTGTCTGGTTCCTATGCCATCGTCTTCGACGGCATCTATGCCCTGACGGACGCGATCATGACGATCGTTGCACTAATCGTCTCCAACCTGATCATTACCGCCGCCACGAGTAATGCAAGCACGGGCAGGTTCGTCAAGCATTTCACCATGGGTTTCTGGCATCTGGAGCCCATGGTCCTCGGCCTCAACGGCATCCTGCTGACCGGTGCGGCGATCTATGCGCTGATCAATGCTATCGGCAGCATCATGGCGGGTGGCCGGCACCTCTCATTCGATCAAGCCATTATCTACGCTGTGCTGACCATGATCATAGCCTTCCTCATGGCTGCCTATGCCAGAAGAGCGAACAAGGAGATCGGCTCCAATTTCATCGCGCTGGACGCCAAGGCCTGGGTCATGACCGGCAGCCTGAGCACAGCCCTGCTCCTCGCCTTCATCTTCGGCTTCGCCATTCAAGGCACGACGCTGGAATGGATGTCGCCCTATGTCGACCCGCTGGCGCTGGCGGTCGTCTGCCTCGTAGTCATTCCGATGCCGCTTGGAACGATCAAGCAGGCATTCGCCGACATCCTGCTCGTGACGCCCGTGGCGCTGCGTGAGCATGTCGATCGCGTCGCCGCCGACGTGGTGCGCCGCTATAATTTCGAATCCTATCGCGCCTATGTCGCGCGGGTCGGTCGCGGTAAACAGATAGAACTCTATTTCATCGTGCCGAAGGACGACCCAGCGAAGAAGCTCGAGGAATGGGATCGCATTCGCGACGAGATTGGCGAGGCGATCGGCGATGAAAGTCCCGACCGCTGGCTGACGATCGCCTTCACGACCGATCACGAATGGGCCGAGTAATCCAGACGCCGCATCATCACGGAGTTACTCTCTGACGATCGGAAAATCAGGCGACAAGGATCCGGCCGAAGAGCAAGGACAGCCGGTCGCAGATTGCCCCGGCATCTCCGTTGCCGGTAGCGATGGCATCATCAACGACGCCGTGCATGCCGTCATAGATGGCGATCGCGGCCGCGCGCACGTCCGGCAACGACCAAGCATCGGCTTTAGCGCCTTCACCCAGCAAGGCCGAAAGCTGGGCGATGACGATTTCCTTCTCCTTCGAATTCCTGTTGCTGTGGCGGAATTCGTGAAAGACCACATCGTGAAGCTCATAATTGGCGATATAGGCCTCGACCGTTCCACGCAGCCACGTCGCGAAACGAGCCCGATGATCGTCACCCGGACACTGCGCCAGAGCGTCGGCGACCTTCTTCGTGAAGTCTCGCGAGAAGCGCTCGCGTAGGGCAAGGATCACATCCTCCTTGGTGGCGAAGTAGTGATAGAAAGTTCCCTTGCCGACGCCCGCGAGCTCCACGATATCGTTGACGGTGGTCGCCTCGATGCCTTTGGCGATGAAAAGGTCCGCCGCGGCCGTCATCAGATCGTCGACGCGAACCTCCGCCGGAAGCATCAATCGTTTCCGCGGCAGTTGAGTTTGCCCAGTTCTCGCGGACCGCGTCCCGATTGCCATTTCTACCGCCCTTCCGTTGCTCAGCCGCGAGTCGAGTGATGACACATTCGTTCCGCACTTGGAAGCTTAACGCGTATTGACCGACGGTCGGTCGGAATGCATTAATATATATATATCATCGATATAGGCCTTCAATAAATGACAGTAAATCGCAGATCCGTCGCCGCTGCCGCCGTTTATCTCGGCACATTCATGGCTTCGCTTGCCATCAGCATCGTCAGCGTTGCCCTCCCGGCAATTCAATCCGACCTCGGCATCGGCCTCTCGGGCCTGCAATGGGTCGTAGGCACCTACACATTGTGCCTTTCGGCCTTCATGTTGTCCGCCGGCCCTCTGGCTGATCGCTATGGGCGTAAGCGGATATGGCTCATCGGCGTGGCGCTGTTTACAGTCGGCTCGGCCGTTTGCGCCTCAGCGCATAGCCTGGAGATGCTAATTGCAGGATGCGCCCTGCAGGGCGTTGCGGGCGCCTTGGTAATTCCAGGCGCGCTATCCATATTAACGCAAGCCTTTCCGGATCCCGCCGAACGGGCTCACGTCATCGGCGGCTGGTCGTCTTTCAGCGCGGTCTCCCTCATCCTCGGCCCGATGCTCGGTGGCCTTCTCGTCGATCACGCAGGCTGGGCCAGCATCTTCCTCGTCAATCTTCCAATCGGCATGGTCACGATCTCGCTCGGCCTGTTGGGCATAGAGGAGAGCGCCAATCCCGAGCATGCCGCGCTCGATCCCGCAGGCCAGTTCCTGAGTATCGCTTTTCTGGGGTCCTTGACCTTCGCTTTGATCAATGCCGGCAACGCCGGCTGGTATGCCCGCGAAACGATTTTCTCGTTCCTCACCTCGTCCATTGCCCTCATGCTCTTCATCGTCGTGGAACTTCGTGCGTCACGTCCGGTTTTTCCGGTCGATCTCTTCCGGCAGGCGCCATTCGCATCGGCCAATTTCGCGTCGCTGGTGCTCGGCTTCTCCGGTTACACGAGCCTCTTCCTGTTCTCGCTCTTTCTTCAGCAGGGGCAGGGCTGGACCCCGACGGATGCAGGTTGGCGCATGGCGCCGGTCTTCGCCGCCATGTTGTTTGCCTCGTTCATCTTCGGCAAACTGAGCCGACGCTTCGGAATGAACCGGCTCATGATTGCGGGCTATATCATCCTTGGCGTTTCGATGCTGGCCATGACCTCATTCACGCCGACGACACCCTATTGGATCGTCGCGCCGGCATTCACTCTGCTTGGTATTGCCTTAGGAGTAGCCGTTCCCGCGACAGGTGCTGCTGCGATGGGTAGCGCCCCACGCGAACGAACGGGTGCCGCTTCCGCAACCATGAACGCGCTGCGACAGGGTGGCATGACCATCGGTATAGCCCTTCTTGGAACCATCATGAGCACACGCGCCACTGCATCCCTGGAAGGCACATTGACGGGCTCCGGCAGCGAACATGCCGCCACACTCGCCGCCGTTGCCGTCCAACGGCATGAGATGCCGGTCGGCCTTTCCATAGCCCCGGAAACCTTCCAGAGCCTGCTCAAAGAGGCCTCCACGCACGGCTTCGCCTCGGCGGCCATGGTTGCGGGCGCACTTGGCCTTGTCGCAACGCTTGTCCTTACCGTTTCGGCCTATCGCACAGCACGCCAACGCAGTTCAGCGTCACATTGAAGGAGTTCGGCGCGCCGGCTCTACGCGCTTTCGGTGTCGGCACCCGGCGCGCGGGCAGCCCCCGCAGCTTTCGGGCGTCCCAGCCGGCGCGTAAAGCCCTGCACAAAAGCCGTGAGCGGTTTCTCGACGAACCTGCAGAGCACAAGAGCAAATATCGCTGCGGTGATGGCGCCGCACGCAACGAAGAGGCCGAGCGGAAGCTGATCTCCGACGAATTTCTCCCAGATGGCGCGCAGCGGCCGCAGGATGAAGGGATGCGAGAGGTAGAGGCTGTAGGAGGCATCCCCGAGCGCAATACCCCACACCACAATCCTCCCGGATGGTAGGGCCGGACCAATCGCAGCGGCGAGGACGAACAGGGCCGCCGGCAGGCCGCTTCGCAGGAATTGCGGCAAAACATCATCTTCCCAGATGGCGGAGAAGCGCACGAAGCCGAGAAGACCGATCGCCATCATGCCCAGTGCCGGCCAGATGCCGATCCGCAGGCCGCTGCGAAAGATCAATGCAACATAGACGCCGAACAGAAATTCCAGGATGATCGGACTCGTCCAGAAAGCCAGCTGTACCTGCTGTGGAGAAACCACATTGCCGATGAGCGCCAAGCTCACCATCAGCACCGAGAGCCAGAAGATTCCAAGCCGGATCGGCAGGATCAGCGCCAACCCGAAGAATACGTAGAACAGCATCTCGTAGTTCAGGGTCCAGCCAAGAGCGAGCACAGGCCTGATCTCATCAATCCCACGGCCGGAGGGGATGAAGAAGTAGGACGCCAATACATGCGGGGCATCGCCGATCGGCACATTGAGCAATGACGGCGCAATGGCGGCACCAAGCAGCAGCACGCTCGTCAACAACCAGTAAAGTGGAACCACCCGCGCGCAGCGCCGCAGAAAGAACCGCAGCGGGGCGCCGCCTTTGCCGAATTCGGCTGCGGCGGTATGCGTCATGATGAAGCCAGATAGTACGAAGAATATGTCTACCCCGAAGCCGAGGTTCCATGTGGCGCCGTCGATCGGCACGCGACCCGCCGCGTCGGACAGGCTTGCTGTCTCATGCATGGCATGCGCAACCACCACGGAGGAGGCGGCCAGCGCGCGCAGGACCTGGAGATTGGAAATCACGCGAGAGGACTTACCGGCGTCACCGCCGGCAATTCGACTGCCAGGTGCGTTTTGATGAGAATCCACCAGAAATCCCAGTATACATTGCCTTGGATCTCTATTCCGTACTCCGCGCGATATAACAACTTCTCGCCGAACGTATAAATCGACCGCTTTGCTTGGAAATATAGTTATTTCTCCGTTAATTCCTCGCTGACACCGTGCCAACAGCCGGAACGAGCTTCATGCAATGGCAAGGACAACATGCGCCTGAATTTTCGCGGCAATCTCGCCGCTGCCATGTCTGTCTGCGATTGCTGCCGCGACATAGTCGGTCACAGCCGACAGCGTTCCGGCTTGCTCCGCCTCTATTTCATTGCGCAGAAGCGTTCCCTGGCAATAAGCCGACGCCACCAGTTGCGACGACGCCGCGCGGCTTTCGGCGGCTGTTGTTTCTATCTGCACCCGTGAGAAACCCGCCTGTTCGAGATCCCTGCGGATCACCTCCAGATCGTGATAGCCGTGCGGCATGCGGGCAAGAAAGCGCGGTGGGGCGTTCGGAAACAACCTGGCGAGCGCGTTCGTCACATCATCTGCGAAAATATTCTCCTCGAGACGATCCCACACGTTGAACAGGAAATGTCCCCGGGGCATCAGGACGCGCCTTGCTTCACGATAGGCAGCCGTACGATCGGGAAAGAACATCGCGCCGAATTGGCAAAGGACGAGATCGAATGCCGCATCTTCAAAGGGCAGCATCATGGCATCCGCTTGCCGCCATGTGACGCGGCTGTCGGACGGTTGCCGCAGCGCCGCATGGTCGAGCATCGGCTGATTGAGGTCGGTCGCAACATAGGTTGCATCAGCAGGGAGTTTGGGCGCCAAGGTGCGTGTCACGACCCCGGTTCCGGCGGCAATCTCCAAGACCGCTTTCGGCGCCAGGGAGCCGGCGCGCCGCGCAATGTCTGTCGCATAAGGCTCGAAAATCAGCGGCACCATATAGCGGTCATAGTTTTCCGGTATCGAGCCGGCGAATAGCCTGTCCGCCTCCAACATCAACATCGTCCCCCCGCGCTTGAGAGGCTAATATGTTTAGCACATCAGAGCGGAAGCGTCATTCACAACGGCTCGGAAGCAAGCGCGCAGAGCGAATTCCGTTCAGCCCGCATCGGCGCGCGCCAGCACATCCAGAAGCTGGCTGGTATTGTCGATGGAGAACTGCACACGCTCACCCGGCCATATGGATTCGGAATAGGAGATCGGTGTGCCCTTGAGGTCCACATCCACCTTCCTGAGCGCGACCACCGGCTGCGATGCCGACTGACATAGCTGCTTTGCCTCCTCATTTGTCGGCAAGCGAACGATGATGTCCGTGCGCAGGCGGATATAATCGGGGATGCCATACTCGGCGAGGATAAGCGTCACGCTTCGCCCGCTGCGTCGCGCCTCATCGAAACCTGGGAAACGGCGCACCGGAAAGTAGGCATGCGAAAAATTTATCGGCTCTTCATCGGCAAAGCCGCGTCTGACGATATGATAGACCGGCTCGCCTTGGGGAAGCCGCAAGGCTTCGGCAATCAGTTCGGTGGCAGGCACTACCTCTTCGTGAATGGCCTGCCCAAGCGGCTCCCTGCCCTGATCGAGCAGATTCTGGGAAAACCGCGTGCGCTCCGACAGGCGGTAGTCGAGGCGGCTGTCTCTTACGAAGGTTCCCCGCCCCTGCTCGACCAACACGAGCCCTCGGCTCTCCAGCCGGGAAATCGCGCGCCGTATGGTGTGGCGCCCAACGCCGAAGCGTTCCATCAGATCCGCCTCGGTGGGAAGCTGCGCCTTGGGTGACAGACGGCCGGTCAGAATATCCTCGGCGATATCGCTCTCGACCTGTTGCCATTGCCCATGCAGCAGTTTTTTTTCCATGCCCACCCATCCGAATTCTATGATGTCATTCGAATGTCATATATCGGCTCCAGCGTTGGTTTTCAATCTCTCTCCGGCGATCATCATCCTGAAGAGAGCCATCAAAGCCAATTTTCCTCCCGTATTTTATGGTCAGGCTTTGAGATCTTCACATGAGTGTCACCCGCGCCCATTAGATAGATATTCGGATGTTTTATTATTCATTCGAATATTGAGGGTATAATGGTAGCGCTTAATCGTCGGCAATTCATCGCGGGTACGACCGCAGTCATCGGCACATCGATCGCAATGACCGGCAAAGCCCGTTCTGCCGATGCGGCGATTGAAATTTCGAGCACCTGGGGTCCCGACAAGCCGTTCCAGAAAGTCGTCGATGCGTTCAACGCAAAGAACCTAGGCGTAACCGTTACCAACCGGTTCGATGGCGACTATGAAGCCGTCACGGTCAAGGCTGTCGCCAGCGTCGCTGCCGGTCGACCGCCAGCCATGATGATCACCGGCTGGAAGTTCGGCTATTTTGCCAAGCGCACGCTCGGCGCGCGTGATCTGCGTGAGATCAATGCTGCGAAGGCTGAGGTCATTCTCGCCAATTTTCGTTCCTCCGTATTACCGCTGGTCACGATCGATGGCGCAGTCATCGGCCTTCCCTGGGCCATGTCGACGCCAATTACTTATATCAACAGCGAGATGTGGAAGGCTGCCGGCCTCGACCCCAACCTTCCGGAAACACCGGACACCAAGTGGCTGTACGAGAGCGCACGCAAGCTCGATGCGGCCCTGAAAGGCAAGCATCCGACCTATCGTTCGCCGATCTCGCTGTCCAACAACGAATGGACGAGCCAATCCTTCATCCAGAATGCCGGCGGCTTCATCATCGATCCCGATGGCAAGCTCGCCCTGAACAGCCCGGAAGCAATTGCCGGCATGGGCGAATACTGCGCGCCGGCCCATGAGGGCCTCTGGCTGCCCGTTGGCGACAAGGAACAGGTCGCCGCGTTCCAGTCCGGCGCGCTTGCCATCTGCACGACCAGCTCGACGGCAGCGATTTCCTTCCCGTTCGGCGCCGCCAAGGCCGTCACGACCAAGTTTCCCGGCCTTGCAGGACATCCGCGCAAGATGAACAGCGGCGGTAATTTCCTCGCCGTCTACACCCGCAACAAGGAACAGGCGGAGGCTTCGCTTGCCTTCCTCGAATTCTGCGCTTCGAAGGAAGGGCAGGCACTCTGGTCCCAGACCGGCTATCTCAACACGTCGCAGCACGACATTCCGCTGATCAACGAGTTCATGAAGCCCGCGGCCGCACAACTGGCGGACGGTTTGACCGCAGAAACGATCTGGCCGGGCAAGCGCGGCCTCGAAGGTCAGGCGGTTTGGCGCAAATGGGTTGCGCGTATGCTGCTCAAGGAAACGACAGTTACCGACGGCATCAAGGGAGCTCACGACGAGCTTGCAGGGCTGATTTCGGCATAGGCTTCGTATCATGCCATTCCGTTTCAAATCGCTGGCCCCCTATTTGTTCGTGGGGCCGGCCGTGCTTGCCGTGGCGATATTTCTCTACGGACCGCTCCTCGCCTCTATGCTGCTATCGGTAGTCGACTGGAATCTGCTATCCGCAGGTATCCGCTTTGTCGGTGCCGACAATTATGCATTGATTTTCGGCAATTCCGACTTCCGTCTGGCTGCCTGGAATACGCTTCTTTATTGCATCGTCCTCATCCCCGCCGAGATCATTATCCCCTTGATCTTTGCCGTCATGCTGCATTCGGTGCGCAAGAATCCCTTGCAGGGGCTCTATCGCGGCAGCCTGTTCCTGCCCACAATCGTGGCCTATTCCGTTGCGGGTGTCGCCTGGTCCTGGCTGTTCAATCCAGTCAATGGCTTGCTCAATGAAGTCCTGGGCTACTTCGGCTTTCCGCCGTCGCGTTGGCACACTGATCCGAACCTTGCATTGTTCTGCGTCAGCCTTGTTACCTTCTGGAAGACCTTCGGCCTCAACATGCTTTTATGGCTGGCGGCGCTGGCAAGTCTGCCGAAACAGCTGCGCGAGGCATCACAGCTCGACGGCGCCGGCTCGACACGGCATTTTTTCAACATCAGCCTGCCGCTGATGACGCCGACCGCCTTCTTCATCAGCGTCACGACCTTCTTCCATGTCCTCGACGATATCGTCGGCGTCATCGATGTCCTGACCCATGGCGGACCGGCGGGGAGAAGCTCGAGCCTTCTGTATTTCCTGTGGCAACAGGGCCTAATGTTCTTCCAGTTCGGCCCGGCCAGCGCCGTTGCCGTTATCATCATAGCTCTCGTACTCGCCATTACATGGCTGCAGTTCCGCGTCAGCGAGAAGCGGGTGCATTACAGATGAGCAATATCGGTCATAAGCTTCACAGGTTGCTGCTGCACGTCGTGCTCATGGCAATCTGCATCGTCACGATATTTCCGCTTGTCTGGATGGTGGCCGCGGCTTTCACGCCGAACGACATGATCATGGCAAAGACCGTGCGCCTCTGGCCGGAAAATCCGACGCTGGCGAATTTCACCATTGCCGCAAGCCGTCATCCCATCTGGATGTGGCTGTGGAACTCCATCCTCACGGCAAGCCTTATCACCGCCGGAAAGCTCATTCTCGCGATCCCGGCGGGTTTCGCCTTCGGACGGCTAGAGTTCAAAGGGAAGCAGACGCTGTTCTGGTTCGTCATCGCCACCATGTCCTTTCCGAATGTGCTGGCGATCATTCCGACATATATCGCCGTGGTGAAGCTTCAGGCTTTCAACACCTATGGCGCGATGATCATCCCGTCGATTCCCTATATCGGCTTTTATGTCTTCTACATGCGGCAGGCTTTCCGGTCGCTGCCTGGCTCGATGTTCGAGGCGGCACGCATCGATGGAAGCGGCCTGTGGCGGCAGTTCATCGAGATCGGCGTTCCAAACGTCATCCCAGCAATAGCTGCCCTTTCGGTGGTTTCCTTCATGGGTGCCTGGAACATCTACCTCTGGGGCCAGCTCGTGCTGGATGATGCTTTCAAAAAGACGCTGACGACCGGTATTGCCGTCTTTGCCGATATCGAAAGTTCGGACCGGCCCTGGGGTCCATTGATGGCGACAAGTCTGCTGTCGATCGTTCCGGTTCTCTTGATCTTCCTACTGGCGCAGCGTTTCATCGTGGACGCGTTGGCACCAGGCATTGACGACAGATAGGCAAAGCATGCCCAGAGTAATTGTAATCGGATCGGTGAACCACGATCGCATATGGCAACTGGATGGCCCGTTGGTTCGAGGCGGCCGAATGCATTTCTCATCCCGAACAACCCGGCTTGGCGGCGGCGCCTATTACACCGGCCAGCAGCTTCTGGAATTAGGCGCCAACGTCGCCATCGTCTCGCGGTTGATGCAGGACGACCAAGGGCAAGCGGCCCTTGAGTCGCTTGCTTCGGCCGGTTTCGACACCGACTATATCGTGATGACCCCAGGAGAAACCGCGCCGCTGGAAATTCTCCTGGAGCCGAACGGGGAGCGGACGATCATCGGGCCAGCCGGACGATCCTATCCCTTTACGGCCATAGGGACGTTGTCGAGCGCCGGCGTCTATATCAATGCCTTTACTCTTGATGAGCACATTGTCGATCAGATCAGTGCGCAACCACTCGTCCTCTCCCAATTTCCACTCAAGCCGGCGACGCCGCGCCCAGCGGACTACGTCATCTCCTCTCGTGACGATGTCCCGGACGATCTTGCCCACGCTTGGCAACGCGCCGCAGCAATCGCCGGTTCGCGCCTGAAGATGCTCGTCCTCACCGATGACCCCAACCCGATCACGCTGTTCGACGGCGCGGACGCCATCGAGGTCGAACCGGCGGACAGGGTCGCTCCCGCAAACACGATCGGCGCGGGTGACCGCTTCGCAGGAGCTTTTCTCTTCGCCCTGCTGCAAGGGCAGACGCCGGCGGCTGCCGCACTGGACGCAAGCCGTGTCACGGCCGAATGGCTGCGCCGGCGCGACGACTGAGCGCGACGCACGGGTCGAGAAATCTCATCTGCGACAGCAAAACGCGATAGACAATTCATTCGGATGATTATAGTAGTCATCCGAATGTTTCCGGTGACCCATCGCCGGCATCGAGCGACCCCTAAGTGCCAAGGAAAAGACGATGACTAAGGAGAAGACTGGTGATCCGGTCGGCGCATCCTGTGCCCATGCGCAGACCCTGGAGATTCTCGCAGCAAGCCGTCCGACAAACATCAAGGCCACCGCCGAACAGCTGCTCGACACACTTGGCGACGTCGACGTTGTCGTCAACCGTACCGGCCTTGTGATGCTTCCGTTGACGGATACCGTCCAGGGCACCGCCTTTCACTTGGGCGAAGTGCTTGTATCCGAAGCGCATATCCGCGTGCCGGGACAGTCCGTAGAAGGCTATGGCGCCATCATTGGCCGCGACCTCGAGCATGCCATGGCAATGGCGATCATCGATGCGGCAATTGCCAGCAATCATCGAGCCGACATCATTCTCGAATTTTTGAACGCCGAGCACGACCGTCAGCGGGAAGAAGACAGCCAGCGACTGCGAAACGTCGAAGCGACCCGCGTGCAGATGGAGACATTCTGACCATGGCACATTCCCTTACACCGACCGTGGACGATACCCGCACCAATGCCACGTTTGAAGATCTCATGTGGGCTCTCAGCCGGCCCGGCCAGCCTCGCGACATGTCGGAAGAGGGTTTCTGGAGCCTCGCGGAGAGCCTGCTCGATCGCGAATGCAGCTTCCATTGCGAAGACGACGCCTCTTTGAGCTCTGTCCTGACCGCAACGGGCGCCCACCCGGCGCCGCTTGCCGAGGCGGACTATGTCTTCGCGGCAATCGACTCTGCCGAGAAGCTCAAAGTCCTCGCCTCGCTGCGCATCGGCAGCCTCGCCTATCCGGACGATGCGGCGACGCTGTTTGCCCCCGCGCGAATTGGTTCCGGACAGCGGCTGCGTCTTTCCGGTCCCGGCATCAGGGATAGCATCACGGTCGATATCGATGGCGTCGATCCCGCCTTCTGGCAAATGCGCGCAAGAGCGATCCGCTATGATCGTGTCCCATGGAGTGGTGTAGCTTGATTTCATAGCCATCGGTGATTTCCGGTAGGGTCGGGTTGCTTAGAGCCAACCTGAGGGACACCACCGATGACCGACGACATGATGAACCTGCGCTCACTCGTTGAGAAGAGCGCTGATGCCGATTTGCTGCGGGAGATGATCGGCTTTGCTGCCGAGAAGCTGATGGCGCTGGAGGTCGGCACGAAGACCGGCGCGGCCTATGGCGAGAAGAATGGCTTCCGGCTGGCCCAGCGTAACGGCTATCGCGACCGGGATTGGGAGACACGGGCGGGCACCGTCGAGCTGCGCATTCCCAAGCTTCGCACCGGCAGCTACTTCCCGAGCTTCCTGGAGCCGCGCCGCATGGCCGAGAAGGCTCTGACGGCGGTCATCCAGGAGGCTTATATCCAGGGTGTTTCGACCCGCTCTGTTGATGACCTCGTCAAGGCCATGGGCATGTCGGGCATCTCCAAAAGTCAGGTGTCCCGGCTCTGCGAGGAGATCGATGAGAAGGTGAAGGCCTTCCTCGACAGGCCCATCGAAGGAGAATGGCCCTACCTGTGGATCGATGCGACCTACCTCAAGGTTCGGCGCGGTGGTCGTATTGTCTCCGTCGCCGTAATCATCGCCGTCGGCGTCAACACCGATGGCCGACGCGAAGTGCTCGGCATGGAGATCGGCACGTCCGAGGCCGAGGCGATCTGGACCGAGTTTCTTCGAAAGCTGATCAGGCGGGGGCTGCGCGGCGTCAAGCTCGTCGTCTCCGATGCCCATGAGGGCATCAAGGCCGCAGTATCGAAAGTGCTTTCCGCCACCTGGCAGCGCTGCAGGGTGCACTTTATGCGCAATGCCTTGGCCCATGCTGGAAAGAGCGGACGCCGGGTTGTCTCCGCGTTCATTGCAACGGCCTTCGCTCAGGACACGCCGGAGGCCGCAAGCACTCAGTGGCGCAACGTCGCCGACCAGATCAGGCCAAAGGTACCGAAGCTCGCCAGTCTCATGGACAGTGCCGAGCAAGACGTGCTCGCCTACATGACCTTTCCCAAGCAGCATTGGGCCAAACTTCACTCGACCAACCCCATTGAGCGATTGAACGGTGAGATCAAGCGGCGCACAGAGGTCGTCGGCATTTTCCCCAACGACGACGCCATCGTGCGCCTGGTCGGTGCGCTGCTGCTCGAACAGAACGATGAATGGGCCGTCCAGCGATCCCGCTACATGACACTTGAGACAATCGCCACAATGAGCGATGATCCGCTCATCAGCCTGCCAGCAGCAAGCTGATACTCATCCGACCCTCTGGGATGAGCCGTGGTCGTCTAAGCTACACCACGTCCTGGGACATGATC
>NZ_JARWLA010000039.1:0-68404 GCF_047445805.1 Rhizobium sp. BR 314
GATCAAGCGGCGCACAGAGGTCGTCGGCATTTTCCCCAACGACGACGCCATCGTGCGCCTGGTCGGTGCGCTGCTGCTCGAACAGAACGATGAATGGGCCGTCCAGCGATCCCGCTACATGACACTTGAGACAATCGCCACAATGAGCGATGATCCGCTCATCAGCCTGCCAGCAGCAAGCTGATACTCATCCGACCCTCTGGGATGAGCCGTGGTCGTCTAAGCTACACCACGTCCTGGGACATGATCCGTACCGGTACTTTTCGATATGCGTGTATTCCACCCCTTTTGCACCACCAAGCACATTACCGCTGACCAGAATGTTTACCTGCTGGCGGTACAAGTTCACACACATTGTTATTTTAAACTGGCGTTCTATCGACGGCATCAAAGACATTCCTGCCAATCTGCCTTGCACCGTTCGCCGACTTGCCAGATCCGTTGAAAGCCAGGTGCTTCGATGGCCTCTCTTCCCTATAAACTCTAAGCCGATCTTGCGAGTATCCGCATGAGATGGGCTCCAGCAACATTGCTGGCATCCACTCAATGCTCTGCCGACGGGAGGGCAAGGCGCGATGCTTCCTGTAATAAAATCCCGCGCATCCATAGGCTCGCCGGATCACTGTTTTGAAGCGCAGGCCATTGAACGGCCTCTGTGAATGGGGGAAGCGGCAGTGGAAGGTCCATGATCCGAAGGGGCAAAACTTCTGCGAAATGTTGCGCCAGTCGCAACGGCACGGTCGCTATGCGATTGGTATTGGACAGAACGGGCAGGATCATGCTGAAGCCCTGCACGACGACCTCGATACGTCTCTTAAAACCGTGTTCGAGCAAATACCATTCTTCGATTGATGGTCTTCGTGAATTCCCGAATTTGGCCGCGACGTGCCCCATGGACATGTATCTGTCGAATGTAAGCGGCTGTGATAGCTCTTGGTTCCTGCCACAGCCCACGCATACGAGCCTTTCCTCAAACAGTTTCGCTCGAGGATGTCCAGTTGGCATGAACACGTCCGGGAGAATGATAAAATCGACTTCGCCACGGCGCAAAAGCTCGTCGTAATCATCGGCGAGGGGCAGGAATTCGAAGCTCACGCCTGGGGCTTCCCGCGCAGCACGCTTCACGACCTTTTCCATAAACACGAGTGTGAGGAAATCGGAAAGAATGATCCTGAAACGGCGATCCGACTGAAAGGGATCAAACGGCTCCCAGGAAATGATCGAAAGCTGGATATGGAGTAAGGCTTCACGTACGGCCGAAACAAGGCCCTTCGCACGCGGCGTCAGGACAAGTTCGCGACCATTCATCGTAAACAGTTCATCCTCGAAATAGACACGCAATCGGCCCACAGCAGCGCTCATCGCAGGCTGGCTGAGATTGATGCTGCGTGCCGCGGCCGTCAGGTTACGCTCGGTCATCAATGCGTCGAGCGCGACGAGAAGATTTAAGTCCAGTCCTTTGAAGCGCATCTTTTCCTTCATTCAAGATGTGGATGGTTGCCATCCAAACAATCAATTTTACCGATTCGGCATGATGGTGCATGAGGAAAATGTCGATAACCTGACAAGTATGTCGATTAGCAGACGAGTACATCGGCGTAAGCTTACGAACGACCGACGACGGTCGGAAGTATTCAGAGAGTTGATCATCTCAGACGCGAGCGAAATAGAAAGGTTCTACTATAACGATTGTATGCCGTTGCGACCGCCTGGGGCGTATGACGTGGGTAGACGAGCAGTTGCTGCAATCACACGATGTTTCCCTCAGAACTACAGCAGGAAAAAGGAGGTCTTTGCATGCGCTCAAAGGTGCGGTGGAGACTGTGCTGGGAAAACGAGTTGGAACTCGCCGAGCATATCGAGCTCGCCGACTTCTTTCGGATGACCTATGGGCCAACCGGGCCCTTTAATGCAAAACCATTCGAGGGCAGTCGAAGCTGGGCGGGAGCAAGGCCCGAACTTCGTCTCATCGCCTATGATGCTAATGGTGTCGCGGCTCATCTGGGCTTGCTGCGCCGATTTATTAAAATTGGCGCAATTGATCAGTTGGTGGGTGAGCTCGGACTATATGGCGTACGTCCGGATCTCGAGGGATTGGGGATCGGGCATTCAGTTCACGCCATGCTTCCTGTATTGCGCGAACTCGCCGTTCCATTTGCTTTCGGCACCGTTCGGCCCGCATTGCAAAAGCATATCGAAAGGTTCGGCCGTTACGGTCCGGTAACGATCTTATCGGGGATTCGTGTGTCGTCCACTCTACCGGAGGCGCGCCTCGACAAGCCGCCCACACGCATTGACGACGCGCTTGTCATCGTCCTGCCGATTGGAAGATCCATCTCCGATTGGCCTGCCGGCACGGTAATCGATCGGAACGGGCCAGAGCTATGACGCAACTCGATTGCTTATACGAAATGCCCAATGCGTGCGATGACGCCACCGACCGGCCGAGCATCTATCTGACATTTGACGACGGACCTCATCCCTTCTGTACGCCTGAGATTCTAGACGTGCTGGCGCAACATCAGGCGCCCGCAACCTTCTTCGTTATCGGAACTTACGCAGCCGAGCGGCCGAAACTCATCCAACGAATGATCGCCGAAGGGCACAAGGTCGCCAATCACACGATGACCCATCCGGACCTGTCCAATTGCGGTCCCGGCGAAATAGAACATGAGATATCTGAGGCGAGCAGGGCTATCAAGACTGCATGCCCGCAGGCGTCGGTGCAATATATGCGCGCTCCCTACGGGAGCTGGACCCAAGACGTTCTTTCCGTGTCGGCGAGCGCAGGGCTGGCGGCCGTCCATTGGTCTGTGGACCCGCGAGACTGGTCTCGTCCTGGCGTCGATGCCATTGTCGATGCAGTGCTCGCCTCTATCCGTCCCGGGGCAATCGTTCTGTTGCACGACGGATGCCCTCCAAGCGAGGCGAAGCCGAGCGTAGATAGCAGTCTGCGCCGTCATACCATCATGGCACTCTCTCGCATCATCCCAGTCGTGCGCGACCGCGGATTTTTAATCCGCTCGCTTCCTCAACATCACTGAAAGCGATATTCATGAATCTGCTCGACGCAACCAGCACTGCCGCTATCTCGCTTTATGCGATGCTCTCGACGGCTTATAAAAGCATGCAGGTCGTTTATGCTCGGCCAATCGAGGAGCCATCGACCTCTGCAGAGCCCATTGCTTCGGCGCAATGGCCGAGCGTCGATGTCATCATACCCTCCTTCAATGAGGATCCGGGCACACTCTGGGACTGCCTGGAGTCCATCGCGCAGCAAGAATACGCTGGGGATTTGAATGTCTATGTGGTTGATGACGGTTCCAGCAATCGCGACGCCATCACGCCCGTCCACACGGCGTTTGCACGCGATCCAAGATTCACATTCATTCTGCTCAGGGAGAATGTTGGAAAGCGCAAGGCGCAGATAGCAGCGATACGCCGTTCCTCTGGGGATTTGGTCCTCAACGTCGACTCCGACACCATTCTCGCCCCAGACGTCGTCGTGAAACTTGCACTCAAGATGCAAGATCCGGCAATTGGCGCGGCTATGGGCCAGCTTGCCGCCAGCAACCGCCACGAGACCTGGTTGACCCGTTTGATCGACATGGAATACTGGCTGGCCTGTAATGAGGAGCGCGCGGCACAGGCTCGTTTCGGTGCTGTCATGTGCTGCTGTGGCCCATGCGCCATGTACCGCCGGACTGCGCTTACCATGCTACTCGACCAGTACGAAACGCAAATGTTCCGGGGAAAGCGAAGCGATTTCGGCGAAGATCGTCATCTTACGATTCTCATGTTGAAGGCCGGATTTCGAACCGAATATGTTCCAACCGCCATCGCGGCAACTGTTGTTCCAAACAAGCTGCGCCCTTATCTGCGTCAACAACTTCGCTGGGCACGCAGCACTTTCCGTGACACGTTGCTTGCAATGAACCTTCTGCCTGGTCTTGACCGTTTTCTCACGTTGGACGTCATTGGTCAGAACCTCGGACCGCTCTTGCTCGCCCTATCGGTGCTAACCGGACTAGCGCAGTTCGCGCTCACCGGGACCGTGCCCTGGTGGACATGCCTGATGATCGCATCGATGACCATGATCCGCTGCAGCGTCGCAGCGGTTCGTGCTCGCCAATTTCGATTTATCGGCTTCTCCCTGCATACCTTCATCAACATCTTTTTCCTGCTGCCCTTGAAGGCCTACGCGCTCTGTACGTTGAGCAATAGCGATTGGCTGTCGCGCGGCTCTGCTGCCAAGGCAACAGGCAAGGGTGGAAAGCTGGACGCCATCCAAGACCCGGTTGCTGCATCAAGCCCGAGAGAATCGCAAGAAAATGAAGCTCCGCTTCGCCGGCACAATCTTGCGAGAGATGCTACCAGATCGATGGCATATGACGGCATTTGCACCGACCAGTAATGATCGCTCTATCAAGGTAGACGGCTTGAAAACGCACGACAATTATCAACTTTTAAATCGCGAACTGGCTGCAGATGATCCGTGGCGCCTCGACGGAAATCCGTTCGAACGCAAGCGTCACGCGCAAATGCTCCTGCTGTCGCTTGCCCAGGGGCCCATCGCAAATGCACTCGAAGTCGGGTGTGCGGCCGGCGCCTTCACGGAAAAACTGGCGCCCCATTGCCAGCGCCTCACCGTTATCGATGTCGTGCCAGAAGCGATTGATCGAACACGCCGGCGCATGAACAAGCCGGCACATATCAGCTGGGTTGTCTCAGACGTACAACAGTTTTCCTCTGAAGAGCTTTTCGATCTGATCGTGGTTGCAGAAGTTCTTTATTACCTCGGAGACATTGCCGAGATGCGAATGGCAGTTGGGAACCTGCTTCGCATGCTTGCGCCGGGCGGGCATCTGGTCTTCGGCTCGGCTCGCGATGCGAACTGCCAGCGCTGGGGTCATGTTACCGGCGCTGAGACGGTCATTGCCATTCTCACCGAAATGTTGGTCGAGGTAGAGCGTCTTGAGTTACAGGGGGACTCGGACAACGAAGACTGCTTGCTCGTCCGTTTCCGCAATCCGGTTTCCTCTTCCTAATCAATTGAAGTTTCGAGCTTAGACATGGAGACACTATGCGCATCTGTGGTATAAAGCTGACCCATGACGGGGCGATCGCCCTTATCGAGGACGGACGGCTAGTCTTCTGCATTGAGCAGGAGAAGCAAGACAACAATCGCCGATACCAAACCATCGACAATCTCGACGCAATTGTCACCGCGTTGGCGGAACACGGTCTTAATCCAAGCGACGTCGATCAGTTCGTCATCGACGGATGGGATGGTGAGATCGAGTCGCGTTTCCAGGTCCTCAGCGGCGCGGCTCCCGTCACTCTCACGGGGGCGCCCTACGTTGAACGCCACCCCGACGGTCTTCTCGATTCGCTCGACGGCTCCGGCCTTATTCTCGACGACCGGGTTCTTTCTTATAAGAGCTATCCGCATGTTACCGGCCATGTGGCCTCCGCATACTGCACCAGTCCATTCGCCAAGGCTGGTGAAGCCGCGTTCTGCCTGGTATGGGGTGGCTGCATCTTCCCGCGCCTCTATCACGTCGATGGCCACGGAGCGCGGTTCCTTGAGTCCTTATTCCCGATGATAGGGCAAGCTTACGCTGCCGCGGGCCATTACTTCGGGCCATATAAGCAGCCAAGCCGCGCGGGCTGGGACCTCGGTGTCGCCGGCAAGCTGATGGCCTATATCGCGCTTAGCTCGATTGATGAAGACATCGTCGCGGTGTTCGAAGAGCTCTACGAGGAGCACTTTTCAGGCGATGCCGAGCGAGCCTGTCGCTATCGCGCAAACATCAACGACGCTGAATCTTCCCTTATAGCCGTACATGACTTCTTCGATGCCAGCGTGGTCCGATTGGAGGATAAGGCGCCCGAAAACGTGCTTGCATCATTCCATTCTTTCCTGGAGCTTCTCTTAGTCCGTGAAATGGCGCTTGCCATGCAGCGCCACTCACTGCCAGGGCCGCGTAATTTATGCATAGCCGGCGGCTGTGGTCTCAACATCAAATGGAACAGTGCACTGCGCGAGACGGGCCTGTTCGATGCCGTCTGGGTTCCGCCATTTCCGAACGACAGTGGTTCTGCAATCGGTGCCGCCTGCAGCGCCATGGCGGCGCATGAAGGCTTTGTGCCGCTGGAGTGGTCGGTCTACAGCGGCCCGGCTTTGAAAAACGGCGATGCGCCGCCCGGATGGGAGGCTGCCCCGTGCAGCATATTAGAACTCGCCACGATCCTCGCCAGCAATAAGCCCGTTGTCTTTCTTGCCGGGCGCGCCGAGCTCGGACCCCGGGCGCTCGGAGGCAGAAGCATTCTCGCAGCCGCGACGTCGCCGCAAATGAAAGACTATCTCAACGAAGTCAAATTTCGCGAACACTTCCGGCCGGTGGCGCCAATATGCCTGGAGGACCTCGCGCCGGATATATTCAGTCCCGGAACGCCCGATCCCTACATGCTGTTCGACCACCAGACGCGCCCGGAGTGGAAGGACAAGATTCCCGCTGTCGTCCATCTCGACGGATCTGCACGTTTGCAAACCATTTCCAGGAGCTCTGAACACGCAGTTACCGAACTCCTCATCGAGTATGAAAAACTCACAGGCATTCCGCTGCTTTGCAACACGAGTGCCAACCTCCATGGACGGGGCTTCTTCCCGGATGCTGCCGCAGCCTGCGAATGGGGACGCATCGACCATGTATGGTGCAACGGCGTGCTCTTCACCAAGGAGCGGGTCGCCGAATTGGCGCCAGTTGGCGTCGCAGACAACATGAAGATGAGCACATGTCCACGGTAGCAATCGAACTTGCCGGTGTCACGAAGTCTTACGGCGAAAGGACCGTCGTCGACGGGCTGTCGTTTTCCGTTGGAGCGGGAGAATGCTTTGGCCTGCTCGGGCCGAACGGCGCGGGAAAAAGCACAATCGCGCGAATGGTTCTCGGCATGACTCTTCCTGATTCCGGCAAGATCAGCGTGCTCGGTGTACCCGTGCCGGCGCGCGCCCGCTTGGCACGCAGGCGCATCGGCGTCGTCCCTCAGTTCGACAACCTCGACGCCGAATTCACTGTGCGCGAAAATCTTGTGGTGTTCGGACGCTATTTCGGCATGAGCACACGCGAGGTCGAAAAGGTTATCCCGTCACTGCTCGAGTTCGCGCGCCTTGAGAGCAAGGCGCATGCACGCGTTTCCGAGCTGTCCGGCGGCATGAAGCGGCGCCTGACACTGGCGCGTGCGCTGATCAACGACCCGCAGCTGCTTGTCATGGATGAGCCGACGACGGGCCTTGATCCGCATGCGCGCCACTTGATCTGGGAGCGCCTGCGGGCACTTCTGGCGCGCGGCAAGACAATTATCTTGACCACCCACTTCATGGAAGAAGCTGAGCGTTTGTGCGATCGCCTGTGCGTCATCGAGAAGGGACGCATCATCGCCGAGGGCCGCCCGCATGCGCTTGTCGACGAGCAGATCGGCTGCCAGGTGATCGAAATATACGGCGGCAATCCGCATGAACTGCATTCAGCGATCCGGCCATATGCGCAACGGTTCGAGGTGAGCGGCGAGACGCTCTTTTGTTACGCGTCCGATCCGGAGCCGGTCTTGGCGCAACTGCGCGGGCGAACGGGCCTGCGTCTTTTGCAGCGGCCACCGAATCTGGAGGATGTTTTTTTGCGGCTGACCGGGCGCGAGATGGAGAAATGAATGATGGGTGAAGGTTATGCGACAACGCTGCCGGCTAACGCTTGGAACTGGATTGCGGTTTGGCGCCGCAACTATCTGGCATGGAAGAAGGTTGCGCTTGCGTCGATACTCGGGAATCTCGCCGATCCCATGATCTACCTGTTCGGTCTCGGTTACGGCCTCGGCATAATGGTCGGTCGCGTGGACGGGGCTCCATATATCGCGTTTCTGACGGGCGGCATGGTTGCGGCAAGTTCCATGACATCTGCTACCTTCGAAACGATTTATGCGGCTTTCGCTCGCATGCAATCTCACCGCTGGGAAGCAATCCTATACACACAACTGACGCTCGGCGATGTCATTCTCGGCGAATTGGCATGGGCGGCCACCAAGGCGTTTCTGGCCGGGACGGGAATTTTGATCGTCGCCACTATGCTCGGCTATGCGGCGTGGACGTCGATCCCCTGCGTGCTGCCGGTTATTGCGCTAACAGGGTTTGCATTCGCGAGCGTGGCCATGGTCGTCGTGGCACTCGCACCCAGTTACGACTATTTCATTTTCTACCAGACGCTCGTCCTCACGCCGATGTTGTTCCTCTGCGGCGCGGTCTTTCCGGTCGCGCAACTGCCGGGCGGATTTCAGGAAATGGCGCAGTTGCTGCCGCTCGCACATGCGATCGACCTCATTCGTCCAGCAATGCTCGGCCGGCCGGCGGAAAGCGTCGGCCTGCATGTCGGTGCGCTCTGCCTTTACGCGGCATTGCCGTTCTTCCTTTCGGCAACGCTTCTGCGGCGCCGTCTGATGCCCTGAAGCCGTGACCGCTTACGAAACGGAGTGATGAAATGCAGTATCGCGGACTCGGCCGCAGCGGCCTGAAAGTAAGCGCGTTCGGCTTGGGTACGATGGGCTGGGGAGAGCAGAACACGGAAGCCGAGGCACGCGCGCAACTCGGGGCGGCTCTCGATGTAGGCGTAAACTTTGTCGACACGGCGGAGATGTATCCTGTACCACCGCGCGTCGGGACGACGGTCTCTCGGCGCGCTATATCGACAGTTGGCTGCGCAAAACCGGCCGCAGGCAGGATGTGGTGCTTTCGACCAAAGCGGTCGGTCCCGTCCGGCCAGCCAAAGCAAACCTGCCCTATATCCTGGACGGCCGCGTCAGCTACACGCGCGCAAACCTTTTCGAAGCAGTCGATGCCAGCCTTCAAAGGCTGCAGACGGATCATACCGATCTGTTTCAGCTGCACTGGCCAGACCGCAGTACGAACGTCTTTCAATAGCCTGGCGTAAAGAACCAGCCGGAGAGCCCTTACGCTCGTCGGCGCAACGGCGAAGTTCTTGTGCGGGCGCCATCCCCACCTTTGTGATCAATAACAGTTGGAAACATGCGCAATGATCCATTCCCTACCGTCGCCGGAGCCATTTGTAATCCTTGCGATGCCGCGAACTGGGACGCACTATCTCGAAGCGTTGCTGAACGATCATCCAAATATCTTGAGCAACGGTGAGTTGCTCAACAGCTATGATGAAAATTGGCCCGATAAGGATCGCCTGAGGCACAGCGATCGCGAGCTTCTCGAGCTCGCCTACATGCGCTATCCACCAGCCAAGAAGAAGGTGACGCATGTCGGCTGTAAAATTAACGAGCCTCAATTTTATGAGCGTCCAGGCTTTTTCGACGAATTGGCTCGCTGGCAAGGCCTCAAAGTCATTTTGCTTACTCGCAATACATTGGAATCCCTACGATCGCTGGTGCAGGCAAGGCAAACGGGTCAGTGGCTGAAATTCAGCCCGGACCGTAATGAGCCCCCAAGTGTCTCGCTGTCAGTGAACGAATGCGAAGCCTATTTCAAAGCTGCCGACGATTTCCATGCGCGGGTCAAGGATGCGTTTGATCCGAGCAAACTGCTGATGATCGAATACCAGGATCTTCTTCTTAAACCGAGCGCATGCCTGGCAGCCGTTTTGGCCTTCCTGGGAGCTCCCGCGCATCGGTTTTCCAATCGCGCCACCATTCAACGGCAGGAAACACGCTCGCTCGCTCGCTCGCTGCGGAATTTTGTAGAGCTACGGCGGCACTTTGCAGGCGGCCCCTACGCGAAGTTCTTCGAGCTTGACGACGCATCGGCTCCGCAAGGATAAATGAGATGTCTTTCGACAATCTGCGATACCTCGAATCCGAAGCCATCCATATCATTCGGGAGGTCGCTGCGACCTTTTCCAATCCGGTAGTGCTCTATTCCATCGGAAAGGACTCCTCCGTTTTATTGCATCTCGCAATGAAGGCGTTCTTCCCGGGAAAACCGCCCTTTCCCTTTCTTCATGTGGACACCCGGTGGAAGTTTCGGGAGATGATCGATTTCCGCGACCGCATGATGCGGGAAATGGACCTGAAATTGATTGTCCACGTCAATCAGGATGGCATCGATCAGGGTATCAGCCCGTTTCGAGACGGCTCCAACGTGCACACGCACATGATGAAGACCATGGCGCTGCGCCAGGCGTTGGACAAATTCAGTTTCGATGCTGCGCTCGCAGGCGCACGCCGCGAGGAGGAAAAATCGCGAGCCAAAGAGCGGATCTTTTCCATTCGCAACGCACAGCATGCTTGGGATCCGAAACGCCAGCGTCCGGAGATGTGGAGAACCTACAATACGCGTGTCAGCGCAGGCGAAACGATGCGCGTCTTTCCGCTTTCCAACTGGACGGAACTCGACGTCTGGGAATACAACCAAAAGGAAAACATCCCGGTCGTGCCACTCTATTTCGCGGCGCCGCGGCCCGTCGTTCAGCGCGGTGCGGGGATGATCATGGTCGATGACGAGCGCATGCCGCTTGAGCCCGACGAAACGGTCACGCAGCGCATGATCCGTTTCCGTACGCTCGGCTGCTACCCTTTGACGGGCGCGATCGAATCCAGTGCGGAGACGGTGCCGGAAATCCTGCGCGAGATCGTGGAGGCACGCACCTCCGAAAGACAGAGCCGGCTGATCGATTTCGACGAGGCCGGCGCAATGGAGAAGAAGAAGCGGGAAGGGTACTTCTGATGCCATATCCTTTTTCGATATCGCCGCATGACATGGAAGAGCATCTGGTCCAAGAGGACAAAGGACCGGTTCTTCGATTCATTACCTGCGGTTCGGTCGATGACGGCAAATCGACCTTGATCGGGCGACTGCTCTGCGATGCGCAACTGGTCTTCGAAGACCAATTGGCAGACCTTCGCCACGGGGGCATCCGCGGCGGCAATGGCGAGGAAATCGATTTCTCTCTGGTGCTCGACGGCCTTGAGGCGGAGCGCGAACAGGGCATCACCATAGATGTTGCCTATCGCTATTTCTCCACGTCGAAGCGCAAGTTCATCGTTGCCGACACGCCAGGCCACTTCGAATATACGCGCAACATGGCGACGGGCGCATCAACTGCCGACCTTGCCGTCATCCTCGTCGACAGCCGCCAAGGCATACTCCAGCAAACACGCAGGCATTCCTATCTCGCCTCGCTTCTCGGCATTCGCCATGTCGTCCTGGCTGTGAACAAGATCGATCTCATCGATTTCAGCGAGCCGATATTTGATGCCATTGTGGCCGAATACGTGCGCTTCTCGGCGAAGCTGGGTTTTGCCAGCGTAATGGCCATTCCGATGTCCGCCCGCTTCGGAGACAATGTTGTTTCGAAATCGGGGAAATTACCCTGGTATCAAGGCTCCCCGCTTCTTGAATATCTGGAAACGGTGGAACTCGACGCACCTGACAGGCAAGAACCCTTTCGTTTTCCTGTTCAGCTCGTCATGCGGCCGAATGCGGATTTTCGAGCTACGCGGGCCGGATCGCATCCGGAAAAATTGCGGTCGGCGATCCGGTGATCGTTGCAAAATCAGGTCTGCGATCGTCGGTCAGGGCGATCATTGCCCCTGATGGCAACCAGATATCTGCCGCAGAAGGGGAACCGGTAACCTTGGTTCTTGCCGACGAGGTAGATGTCTCGAGGGGCGACATGCTGGTTGACCCCGCCTCAAGACCTTTTGTCTCGGACCAATTTCAGGCGCATCTTATTTGGTTCGATGCCAATCCGATGCTCCCCGGACGAAGCTATCTCTTGCGGACGGAGACGGACAGTGTCAGCGCCACGGTGACTGTGCTCAAGCACCAACTAAATGTCGACAGCTTCGTTCGCGAACCGGCCAAACTGCTTCAGATGAACGAGGTGGGCGTCTGCAACATCATGACGCAACGACCGATCGTCTTTGACGCCTACAAGGAAAATAGGTCAACCGGCAATTTCATCATCGTCGATAGGGTAAGCAGCGCGACCGTCGGCGCCGGCATGATTGATTTCCCGCTTCGTCGTGCCGACAACGTTCATTGGCAGGCGCTCGACGTCGACAAGGCCGCGCGGTCGGCTCTCAAGAACCAAAAGCCTGCTGTCCTTTGGCTCACCGGTCTGTCCGGTTCGGGCAAGTCGACGATCGCCAATGCACTCGAAGCGCTTCTGCATACTTGCGGCAAGCATACCTATCTATTGGACGGAGATAACGTACGCCACGGGCTTAATCGTGACCTTGGCTTTACCGCAGTTGATCGGGTCGAGAACATACGCCGCGTCGCTGAGGTCGCCAAGTTGATGGCGGACGCAGGGCTGATCGTAATTTGCTCCTTCATCTCGCCCTTCCGAGACGAGCGGCGTATGGCGCGCGAGCTCATGGGCGAAGGCGAGTTCATCGAAATCTTTGTTGACACGCCTTTAGACGAATGTGCGCGCCGAGATCCGAAAGGGCTTTATAAGAAGGCCTTTGCCGGAAACATTGCCAATTTCACCGGCGTCTCGTCTCCCTATGAGGCTCCGGAGAATCCGGAACTTCACCTCAAAACCATGGGCCAGGAGCCAGCGAGGTTAGCGCTTCAGATAGAAGAGTTCCTTCGAAGCCGAATGGAGGAGAAATAGCTCACTGGCCCAGTGCAGACAGGAATTTTAGCAACTGAGAGCCTGTCAACAGGGGAGGGCCGAAAATCTCCTGCAGCTGCTTCGCTGAGAAGAGTAGCCGGCCAGGCCAGCGGGTGCTGGCGTTTCACCAGCTTTACGGACCATATGACGGCAGCCTACCGAGAATACACCTTCAAATACTGGATGGACACTCATCGCAGCGAGGAAATCTTCTTCGTCCTGCAGGTCCAGAAGGTTATGCCAAAAACCTTCGTTGCATTTGGCTCCTGCCGGTACGTGGAGGAAGGGGAGAGGCTTCCCCGATCTCACATCATCGCTGATTGCAAGTCGGAAGCTGATGCGCTCGCCTTACGCGATCGGTTCTTCGCCATACGAGTCGATACGGGCAAGACTATCGAAAAGGAGATGTATCGGCGCGTTGATAAGTTCGCAGCGCGCGCAGAGGGGAAGACGCGAAGACGCTGAAGAAAAACCTATCGCTGCCTCCCACATATATTCGGGAGGCAGGCATGACCTCACCGGCCGTACACAAAGACCCCATCCTCTCGGGCCGCCTTAATGATCGCCTCTCGCACTTCTTCGGCAGTTATTCTGCCCTCATGGGCTGCAAGAACCGCTCTCTTGGCGTCTTCATAGGCTTCGCCGGTATTCTCTGCCGGCCATTCGTTGAGCAGGAAATCGGCAGCGCGCTCGGCGCTGTTGATCGCGACCGCTCTGCCGGCCTGTCTCGTTTCCAGCATCAGAGTTTTATCCCACCATTGTGTGGTCATGGCATTATTCCTCCGCAATCAAAACTGGCGATCAGATGCTTGGTTCCAAGGAGGGCGGCGTGATGCTCATCTTCGAAAGATCCTGTATTCGCATTCGGGTACCCCTCGCACATGCAGGGTTCGCTTATCGCCTACGTGTTTCCAGAATCTCTTTTTGTCCGCTACGCGACTATCTGCGAGGCCTTGGCGCCGACGTCAGGCTTTCAAGACTGATCGAGAGGCGGCTTTCATGCGCAACAGTTGATTGGCAGCCGCGTCAAGTTCCGTTCGCAGGGATCCGACATGGCGTCGACATTGTTCATGATCTAGAAGGCGGCAGTCGGTTCCGCAAGAACGACGAGCGCGGAAATTCATCATCCGCCCGCCATGCTCGGTCCGCCGCAAAGCGCCCAGGGCTCCCCGTAGCTAGTTTCCGTCCACAAACAGGCGTATTTAAGCGCGTTTACAAGGGTTTGTCCTTTGCGGTGAGAGTGGTTTTGGGGCGACGGACAGGATCATGAACGCTTGTGATTGGGCAGTATACAGTTGGCGGCGCTGAGGCGTACGCCACGAGGCCGGCATTGTAGCGACGGCGCAATTCTAAAAGCTGGTCGGAGTTCAGGTCGGTTTGAGGCGGATGAAGAGGACGAGGTTGTAAGCCACGACGGAGGACCAGACGTAGGTCTTGAAGTGGTCAAGGCCCCGCCAGGTGCAGCGTGCCAGGCCGTAGGCACGCTTGAGGCATGATATTCCGGCTTCGATACCGGCGCGGAAGTTGCGCAACTTGCGATAGACCCAATTGCTTCTGACCATGTCCTCGACCTTGAGGCCAGCTTTCTTGTGGAATGCCATGTCGCGAACGCCCCAGGTCTTGGCTGTGGCCAGGTTGCCGCGACTGGCAAAGCCGCCGTCGGCCGCCGCCTGCCGCGGCGCGTTTCCATAGACGGCGATGTGGCGCTCCAGCATCGGCAGCAGCCGCTCGCTGTCGGGCGGATTACCTGCCTCGATCACCAGATCGAGGATCATGCCGCTTCTGCCGGTGGTCAGGTTGAGCTTGTGGCCGTATTCGGTCTCGCGGCTACCTTTGACGATGATATCGGCATGGGGTTCGAACAGGCTTACCAGCTTCTCGCCCGCCGGCAGCTTCTCGCCCGCCAGTACTCGCCGCTCGCTCTGTTTGATGATGCGTTCGATCAGCGGTCGATAGCGGCAAACCTGGGCCTGCCAGAGTTGGACGAGCGGATTGCTCGCCGCTGCCAGTCGCTCGGTTGCCTGCTTCAGGTATGCCAAGGTCGCGCAGGCGATCGCGATCAGCTCACGGTAGAGCCGGACCCGATTGGGCTGACCGCGTGTGAACTGGATCTCGCGGGCACGCTTCTTGGCCGCGCGGCAATGATCGCGCCATGCCAGGCCGGCGCCGACCAAGGTATCTGCCTTCTTCAGCAGGCGCACCATGACCCGCACGGCATCCCACAGCAGGCTGCTGTCGCTCGGTTCGTGCATGAGTGCCGAGGTCACTGTACTGTCCAGCCGCACGACCGTGCCGTCTTCCAGCTTCGCCTGCCGAGCGCTCGACAGCAGCGCCCGATTGATCACTTCCCAGGTCTCGGGTCGGATCGCGCTGATCGTCTTTTGCAGCACTGACTTTTGCGGGCTCCATGACCACGGCAGGCGCGCAAAGGCCCGAAACGACGCGGAGTCCTCGAGATGGAACGCCAGTTCCTGGTAGCTCAGCTGCCGGTATTGCTTGAGCAATGCGCAACGCAGCACTGCCTCGGCCGGCAGCCCTTGCCGTCCGGTGGCCTTGACGCCGTGCCGACCCAGATCCCGCCCCACCAAGCCAAACAGATCGTGGTGCTCGTCCAGCCACTGCGACATCGACTTCAGTTCGTGGCCGATCTCGTGCGTGGCGAAAAGATCGAATATACTGGCTTGGACGGTGCGTTCCTGGCGCATTGTCGGCTCCGGCGGTTGCAGATTGTGCTTCGGAATCAGTGGCATGAGCCCAAAGTATACCTGAAACCGCCGGGCCTTGCTTGCGCAAAATTCAGATTCACTTAATAATATCAATAASTTGATGTTCGTGGACGGAAACTAGCTAGAGTCGCCAGGCAGAACTTAATAGCCCATTCGAATACCATTCGGCGTGATGGGGCCTGCGAACCGAATCCTGGAAGCGGCGGTTAGGTCGTCGTCTACAAGGACGGCCGGGAAATCGCTGCATTGTCCGCAGGCTTCGGTGAGACCGCGAACAATGTCATCGAGCTTACCGGCATGCTGCACGCTACCCAATGGATCATCGATTATTTCAAGAAGGACGAGCCGGCAACGATCTGGCGTGACGCCATGTACGTCGTGAACGGATGCAATGAATGGCGTAACTCCTGGGAGAGATGATTTTGGAGCGCCTGATCGAGGCGATGGAGACGGATATCGCGTAGCCCGTAAGGGTCGGGCCGAAGGCATTCGGAAGCAGCATGCCGCAATACCTCCATTCCGCCGCGGAAAACTTCGCCCGTCGGCGCGAGGACATCATCAAGACCGGTGGCGCCAGAACCCGCGAGGATGAAGCCGCCCAACGCAGGCAAACCGACAAGTCTTTAAGGTTTGTTGTCATAGACCGCAGAGTGGCAGGTCACCGCCGATCTACAATACGGTCGATTATACAAGGAAATTTGTCGAGGAGTGCCTCCTCAAAGGGCGTATATCATTGATGACATTACCATGTTCTAATTCAACAGTCGGCCGTGCCCACGACCGTAATTGAAACGAGCACTTGATGGAAACTCTGCCCCTATCCCTATTCGGATAGGGGCTTTTTGTGGGTGTGCTTGGGCATTGCTGTACGAAATACCGTTGTCATGCAGTCCGATGGTACAACGCGGCCTGTTACTCCCAGGTCTGTCGATTGTACCAATCGTCGATGTCGCGCCGCGCCCGATCTTTTTCCAAGCCGTAGCGTTGTTCTTGGATCTTGCCTTCGAGCTGATCTCGGCGTCCGTCGATTAGATCCAAGGTCGTCATCCGTGAGCTGTCCCCACTGCTCTTTCACCTTGCCCTTGATCTGCTTCCAATTTCCTTCAACTCTATTCCCATCCATGATGTTCTCATCGTAAGGGTTGTCCCTGCAGCGGTAATGTAGATCGGCTATCTTTGTTCGCCAAATAGTTGGAGGGGCCGCCGCGCGAAGCTGGGCAAAGCGAGCGCGCGGAAGCTGGGGTTAGGCCTCCGCTTTTTTTCAAGCATGCAGAAGTGGAATCAAGCCCTGAACGATAGATTCTGCCAATGCTTCCTATCGCTTCGCTATCTGGAAATTTCATAATCAAGGGCTTCTTGCCCCAATCGTCCGACTACGGATCAATGGCAAAGTATTTTACCAAGAAGGGGTTCGCTAAAAGTGGCCATGCACCAGCAAGTCTGGCGAGGTGGCGTTCGTCATGAATGCCTTGCTTATAAAGAGTGACAACGATTGGTGCCAGTCGCTGGGCTTCATTTACATCTTTCATTAGGTTCAATCTTGAGAAAATCTGCTCGAAAGCAAGCTGACAAATCTCTAGGTCACGCAGACCAAAGATTGCCTCATGGTTTCGAATATATTGGGAAAACGTCGAACCATCCTCATCATGCCGCTCCGCCGGGCTGGATACCGGTGACCCCATCTCGGGAGAATCCGAAACCATCCGCTGCTCTCCGATCGTGCATGAGTATACAACGCACGTTTACACTCCAGGCAACATTCTCGCAACCTGAGGCATCATTTCTTTGAGCATCTTCTCGGCGCCGCCACTTTACTGCTGAGCGGGCGTTTTCGCGGGCGGCGTTGTGGTGGTCGGCTGTGTCGTTGTCGTCTGGGCTGGGGCGTTGGGATTTGTCGTGCTGGTGTGGGGCCAGAAAGCCCAGGCGAGAGCTGCGACTACAATAATCCCGAGAATGACAACCCATGGCATCCAAGGTTGGCGACGTACCGGTGTCGTTCTGAGATCTGGGGCACGCTTGTTGATGTCGTTGCTCATCTGAGTACTCCTCTGGGACGTAACCTTTAGCTGCAGCAAAGGTTCCTGACCACGAGGCGTTGCGGTGAAGTTGCGCTAATATTGCGCGCAGTTCATTGGGTTGGTTGATGTCCGTGATCGGATTCATCTCGCAAGTATTTGGCATCGTATAAGAATGGAAGAAGCCGAGCCGTTCCGGGCACAATCTTGGACTCGTCGGCGTCGACCTCGAGGCGAGCTGTCCATCTAATCATGTGGTTGTTGTCGGTCGGGTCCAACGTCGGAAACTTGAGGCGACGGCTTTGATCAGTTGTGACCACATCAATGGTATAGCTATCGTCTTCAAGGTATCGATCTGAGATGATCTCCACATGGAACCGGCCACCTTCCGTCCTGGCATCGCCCTCGTAGCCACATCGCTGGATGCAACCTGGCAAATCACCCCTGACTGTGAATGAGATCAATGTGCCGTCCACCAGGTTGGTTATCCCGTTAAAAGACGGTGGATTTCCTTTGCTCATGGTTATCGCGAGCGTCAGATCGTTGTCGCTGGCCGCAAAGGCAGAAGGGACCATGATGAGCGACAGTGCGGCAACGACGACGGCGTGATGCATAGCAATCCCCCAATTACCGCAATGATTATCGGGAATGATCTAAGAGTCGAGTCAACTATGCGTGCGAGCGTGGCGCCCTGTGAACGGCTCAAATTCATCGTCGCCGTGCAGATATTCCAGCTCATGGTCAATGTGGTCGATCGCCCAACAGAGCGCCTCGATCTCGCTTCTCAGGTGCTCGGCCAAGTCCCCGGTGATACTGGCGATATCGGCCGCCGGCAGGGACGCCCTGCTGTTGATAATCTTGATCTCGTCAGCTTCAAGACCGGCAAGGTGGTGCTTCGCCCGCTCGATCTGGAACAACAGCTTGCCGCGGTGATCCAGTAGGTATTCTCTCGTCTCGTCGATCATTTGGGCGTCTCCGAGGGATGTGGCTGTAGCCTTATATGCTTCGAGACCGTGTTCGGTAATCCAAAAATATTCGATATTGTCGATACAATCTCTGGGGACGAAACCGCGGGCCTCCAGACGGCTAACGATATCGTCGCCGCACCCATAAAAGCCCACGCAAGGCGGGCCCGGAAAGGTGGAATGATGGAGGTGATTTAGGAGATGCCGGCCGTGTGACGCGCTGACATCATCTTTGATGCGACAAGGCTAAAATGCCTGATAGGATTTGAGCTTAATCGTGGAGGGGACCATGAAATCAGCGGCAAACGACAAAGAAAATCTGCCGCCCGTCGAGCAGGAGTGGGCCAGCGCCATGCTAGTCATTGCATGGCCGTTTGGGGTTTTTGCCATTGCGCTTTGCTGTAAGTTCTTCGTGTAGCGATTAAGCCCCCGCCTGACCTAACGCTCGGGCCTGGCCAAGACGGTTGTCGGGATGTTGATTTTGGGGATTCTAGCCGTCGTCCCAACAATGATGGTGCAGTCTCTCGTGCCCATAAATCACGCTCTTCGTCACTCGCTCTCAGTTTGAGCAAGCGATCGGTGCCGCTGCGAAGCGCTCCCTGGCTCACGCTTGCGGCTATGCCGGATTGACAAGAGCAGCCGCAACTTCACCAATCGGCAGGTCAATCAGGGTGATGCCGCATTCCGTGCAGAAGCGGCGTTCGTTCTTGGTCATGGTTTTGGCATCAATCACAGCGAAGTGTGGGCCGTTGGAGCGCTTCATGATCTGGCGGGCAAAGATGCGCAACATCTGATCGTCGAAGCGGCAGCCCAGAAAGAAAAAGCCGCGGTTGGTGCGCCGTGCTTTGACGGCTTCGGGGATCGGCGTCTGGATATCGATCTCTGTCAGAACTTCGACATAGTCCGCATCTGACACGAGAAAATTAGCAGCGGGCCGAACGCTTCCATGAGGCGTATACAACACCGTTTTTGCTGCCGGACCGGGCCTGAGTTCCTTTCCGGACAAATCGTAGGTTCTCGTCCATATATCGCGGTTCTCATTTGCCCGCGTAACGCCTTGTATCTCGACCACGTCTGTTCGGCCATTCGCCACGAGAGCCGCGCGCATCGTCCCGTCGTACCAGCTGTCGATGATGAGCGAGAGTGGCAGCGTTGCAAGCCAGGCATGGAGGCCGGTCAGCGGCGCGGATGAGGCGAATATCTCCGCCATCCAGGCTTGAAGCGTCCGACKATGCCTGCGCTGCTCGATAAACTGTGCGACCGACCACATGTTGCTGCGTATCTTGGAAGGTGCTGTCGCCCGTGTGTTAAGAGCTGCTGCAACGCCTTCTGGACCATCAGGTACAGGCGGTGCCGCCGAACTTTGCCGGAGAAGCCCGGGACCGAGATATGGGATTATTGCGTCTGCGGCGAGCGCTTCCTTCAGCAAATAAAGTTGCTTTTCGGCGTAATCGCCCCGGCAGACCAAAAGATGATCGGATTTAGGAAGCACGGGCATGCCGCTGTCGCTTTTTGTCGTTCGTTAGCAGCGTTTAGTCCTCCTCAGATATCTTCTTTGCCTCGACCGTAATGGGCAGGCGCGTGTCCTTTGGCAGATCGGGCAGGGCTAGCCTCCATCCATTCCTAAGCAGCACGCAGCCGCCCCATAGATTTTCATTTTCCATAGCAATGATCGGCTCTTCGAGATCCTTCTTGGAAACATATGCCGATAAGCCGGTTCCGGTTCTGCGGATCATCACTTTCACGGGGCTATTCCTTCCCTGGCGCTGGTAGTCGTTTCGGCAATGCTTGCTGCGGCTTTGTCGAGGCTCGTCAGTTCACGCGCGCGCATGCCGACGATGGTGCCGCGATCCACCCATTCGACCGCATAGATATAGAACTGCTGGAGAAAGGTGCCGATGTCGCGCACATAACCCTCATCGCCCTTTCGCACCAGGTTTTCGCCAACGTCTTTGCCGGGATAGGTGCCGTCATTCTTTATGTGGCGCGTGGCACGAACCCGCTCGCCTGGTAGAAATTGCGGTGAACAGCCGATTTCCACTTCTTGTTCGCGTCCTATGCCCACGGTGGTGCCTCACTTTCTTGAGACTGCTCGGCTTAACCGCGGAGGTCAAACCTTTGGACGAGATATTGCCTTCGGCGGCCAGCGAACAGGCGATCAGGCTGGAACGCAGGTCTTCGGTACCGGACATACCGATGCGCATTGCTGCGTCTCGAAAGCTCCCTCGCATTCTGTGCACTTCTTCGGATCGATCACGTAGTTCTCGCCCTTCAGTTCTATCGCACCTGATGGACATTCGAACTCGCAGGCTCCGCACTGGGTGCATTGGGATGCGATGATCTTGAAGGCCATTTTCAACTCCTGAGGAGGTTAAACTAAAAAAAATTCACGCCGTCCCTGTCAGCAGGTCGACTCCAAACTCGGTGGCATAAACCATGCTGATGGCGGTTTCGATGTACTCATAGGTATAAGAGTCCACTGCTCGAATGCCCGCGTCCGCCAACCGCTTTTTAGGGCAATCTCCGATCTTTGCGCAGAGCACGATGTCGATCCCCTCGAGCGCAACTATCACACCGTCGAGTGTAGCGTCGTCACCCCAACCGCCGCGGCAATATTGCTCGACCTTGCGATGCCCCACGAAGGCGATTCCTCTCGGAGAGGCTTCATAAATCTGGAACTCTTTCGCATGGCCGAAATGTTCGTTTATGCGGCCGCCGCCCTTGGTCGCCACCGCGACGTGAAGCGACCCGTCGGGGCCGGCTGCTTTGACCATTTCGATCGCCTCGCTCTTGGCTGCTGCGTGATTGCCTCTCTCCCGCGCCACTACTTCCCGGTATGCCTCGCGATTGCGCTCGTCGTACGAGACTGCATCGGGAATGTGGTCGAGCGTGAATTCTTTGCCACGATCCTCGCCGAGCAGACCGACGGCATCGGCCCGGCATTGCCGACAATGACGCATCAGCTTGGCGCCTTTTTCGAGACGACCTTGAAGCGCCTTCAATTCGATTGCCCGCGGAGCGCGCTGTCCGGTCAGGCCATAGTAAGTGCCGTGCGCTGGGTCCGAAATCAGGGGCATCACATTATGCAAGAACGCGCCGCGCTCTTTCACCCATCTGTTCACCTCGATCAGGTGCTCGTCATTGACCCCGGGTATCATGACCGAATTGACCTTGACGAGGATGCCCCGCGCCGCCAGCATTTCCAAACCCAACATCTGTCGCTTGTGCAGGATTTCGGCGGCTTCGATGCCGGTGTAGCGCCGGTGATTGTAAAAGACCCAGGGATATATCTTTGCGCCGATTTGCGGGTCGACCATGTTGATTGTGATGGTCACGTGATCGACATTCATGCGTGCAAGCTCATCGACATGATCTGGCAATGCTAGCCCGTTGGTGGAGATACACAGCTTGACGTCGGGAATTTCCGCGGCAACTTTTTCGAAGGTCGCCTTGGTTCTCCTCCAGTCGTAACAGGCATCGCCCGGACCGGCGATTCCGACGACCGAAAGCTGCGGCACTTCGTTGGCGACCGAAATAACTTTGCGCAGCGCCTGCTCTGGCGTCAGCTTTTCCGAGACGACACCGGGCCGGCTTTCGTTTGCGCAGTCATATTTCCGATTGCAGTAGTTGCACTGGATATTGCAAGCCGGTGCGACGGCGACGTGCATGCGCGCGAAATAGTGGTGTGCTTCTTCCGAGTAGCAGGGATGATCCTTTATCTTCTCCCATGTCGCTGGATCCATGTCATCCGGTTTTGCGGTTGAGCCGCAGGATGAGGATTTGCAGCTGTCGGACTTCGCATTGGTCAGCCTATTGTCGGACGTTTTGGCGCTGGCCGAGCGATCAAGCGAAATCATCGATGCGGTCATCTAGCAATTCCGTTGCTGGTGAAGATTGCAGTTCAAACTGCAAGACCTATGCCAGGGCCCGGGATTGTCTTATGTCCGGCGTTTTAGTGTTTCGCGTTGGATTGCATACACTTGCTCCCGCACGATTTCGTTCGTTCATGACAATCGGCACATGGATCTCGTCGCGAATGCGACGCGCCTCTGTCACGTAGAGTGCCGAGAGCGCATTTCCGACCTGACGAACGACATAGGCTTAGAACTTTTTCATCTCGATATTGTGCCGGCGCAGAGCATAGCCGACCTGACGGGGCGTGAGGCCGAGCATACGAGCCGCTTTGGCCTGAACCCATCCGACTTTCTCCATTGCCTCGATCAGCCGGTCCCGCTCTGTGAGGCGCGGTGATAGGGCTGGGCAAGCCGGACCATTGGGGTCGCAGGCCTTGAAGGGCGCTACCTCGGGATGCGAGACGCTGCCTGGTTGGGTAGAGAGCGGCGATACTGCCGGCGTTGTTCCACCCCGAGTGAGCTCATCGATAGGCTTACCCTCGCGGCCGCCGCCGTCGCCTTTCCAAAGACGAGCCGAAAGACATTGGTTGTTCTGGCACGCAAAATCCGAGGGAACGATCGTCTTCGAGCGCGCCAACGTCGCCGTCCTACGCACGCAATTTTCCAGCTCGCGGACGTTCCCAGGAAAATAGCATTGCGAAATCAGGTCTAGCGCCTGCGCCGTGAAGGCGTGCTCGCGATTGTTCTCCCGGTTGAAACGGTCGAGAAAGACTTTTGAAAGGCGCGAAATGTCTCCGGGCCGCTCTCTGAGTGGTGGCAAGACGATCGGCACGACATTGATGCGATAGTAAAGGTCGGCTCTGAACTCGCCATTTGCAACAGCCGCCTCGAGGTCCTTGTTGGTTGCGCATACGAGTCTGATGTCGACTTTGAGGGTCTTGGTTCCGCCAACCCGCTCCAGCTCGCCTTCCTGCAGCACGCGCAAAAGCTTGGCTTGAAAGGCAGGCGAAATTTCGCCAATTTCATCAAGGAGCAGCGTTCCGCCATTTGCCAATTCGAAACGCCCCGCGCGCTGCGATACAGCACCGGTGAAAGCGCCCTTTTCATGTCCGAAGAGTTCCGATTCCAGGACACCTTCAGGCAGTGCGGCGCAGTTCAATTTGACAAAAGACTTCTTGCGGCGAGGGGAAAGCTCATGAATGGCCTGTGCGAAAAATTCCTTGCCAGTGCCGCTTTCACCCCGCAGAAGCACTGTGGTATTCGTCATAGCCACCGCAGAGACGATTTCCAACACCCGCCTGACTGCAGGGCTTTCTCCGACGATCCAGTCGACTTTGGCTCTTGAGTTTTGGCTCGGATCATTCCGTCCCCCTTCGGCGGATTTCCGGTGCAGCTGGATGATTTGCGGACCGGACGTGCTCAGGGCTCGGTGGAACGCGATCGTCTGGCCGATAAGATCGGCGACCATGGTAAGGAAGCGAATATCCTCGTTGTGACGCAGTTCAGTGGCGCTGTCCCTGAAGCGGTCGATCCATAACGTCCCGACCAGTTTGTGCGCAGCCCTCAAAGGAACCCCGATAAATGTGATGGGGATCGTGTCGCTGCTCAAAGACGGCTGAGGGTCAGCCCGAAAAAGTTCGGATTTACTGGTCTCCCTTATCACCAGCGGCTGTCCGGTCGTCACGATCTGATCCATTGCAGCCGGTGGGATGGTGTGGCGTGCGCCGGATTGACGAGAATCGGCGACGCCGGCCGACGCGGTAATTTCCGGCTCCCCTTCGCTCGCCCATATAACGATTGCCCCATGACGCATTCGCAAAAACGTGGGGAGGATATTGGCGACCTTGACAAGCGTGATCTCCAGCGGGGCAGCGGCCGTTAGGAGCTTCGATATTTCGTAGATCCCGCTGCAGGAGATTCCGACTTCAGGCGTTTTGCTGGATACCCCGGGCAAAGGTCCAACTTCATCGACGCAATCGCGTAGAATGCGGGTCATTTTCAACACCCCTAGCTGTGTAGAATGCCCCCATTCCAACCACTGTTTGTGCTTATTTGTATAAGCGGAAACTCTAATGGTAGTTTCTGAAATTGCAAGCTGGTTCCTGTCAAAATTGATGCAGCGCCTGGCTGTGACGACATAATGTGTTTTTCAAAAGTTTAACAATAAATTGTTCACCCGAACTTGAAGAGAACACCAAAGCCGCCTCGTGGATAGTTCCACGTGATGTCCCCACTTGCCTCACACAGCACCCTGCATGTGCCGCACTCCATGCAGCCGTCGGCGGCAATCTCCACTTGGCCTTTGTCATTCAGTTCATAGCATTTTGCCGGGCAGATGCGTGTTAGCGCCAAAAGGTTTGCACTCGGATGCTCGTGCGGCCGCACCTTAATGTGCGGGCGTCCCTGATCAACCAGATAGCGATTCTGGAAAAGCTTGTCCTCAACACGCAACTTCGTCACTGCAACGGTCATCCTATTTCTCCTTCAACGCCAAGCCAATGCCAGACGCACCGCGTCGCTGACCAGCCCCCAGCGCGAACGCGCCTTTATGAAAGCGGCCGTTGTCGCCCTTTCATTTTCGATCTTCGGCGTACCATCGACACGCATGAAATTTTTCGAAGCTTCAGACATCAACTTCGGGTATGTCATGAAGAAATTGCGGGAATTGGTATGAAGTAGGGCCGGCATGTCTTTGTATTTCCTAAGATCTTTAATGACAAAGGAATCGTCCAGCATCGTCTTGTATAGTGCGAGGTTTCTTTTGGTCATTCGACCTCCGCGGCTCTTGACCTCGAAAATAGCCTCCCCGGCGATGCGACCTGACGTCATGGCGAGATTGGAACCTTCGCGGTGAACGGCATTGTTGAGCTGTGCTGCGTCGCCGACAACGACCCAGCCATCGCCGAAGAGCGCGGGAATTGCCTTGTACCCACCTTCGGGAATGAGATGAGCTGCATATTCCTTGACTTCCGAATCCGCGATCAGATGTTTGATCGACGGATGGTTCTTGAACGCTTCGAGCAACTCGTAAGGGCTTTCGCACGTTGCGGCGAAGTCGGAGACGAGGCAACCGATGCCAAGAGAGATCGACTCCTTATTGGTATAAAGGAAGGCGAGCCCGGCCATGCCGCGGGAGATGGTGCCGGCCGCCTCGATCACACAACCCTCGTTGCCATGAAGACCGAAGCGCTGATCGATCACGTCTTCTGGCAGAAAATGTATTTCCTTGACAGCGAGAGCCACGCTCTCCGAAGTCGGCGTCTGACGCAAACCGGCCCGGGCGCCGAGCAACCCATTGGCGCCTTCCGCAAGAACGACCGTGTCCGCAAGTATGACATCGCCAGTACGGTCAGTGCGCACGCCGATCACCTTGCCCCCTTCCTGGGCAAGTTCTGTCGCCGTCGTCTCGCAAAGGACTGTCGCTCCCGCCTCACGCACCTTACGCGAAAACCAACGGTCGAACTGAGCGCGAATGATTGTATAGCGCTCTGGCGTCGACTCGTTGAAATCATCCGATCGGTATTGGATCCCAACGTGGGATGTGTCATCCATCATCCAGAAGCGCTGCTCGACGAGATGCCGCTCAAGAGGCGCATCATCTCGAAAATTCGGGATGATTTTCTCCAGCATGTTCGCGTACATGATTGCGCCCTGGACGTTCTTTGAGCCCGGATACTCGCCACGCTCCAATTGCAGGACTTTCAAGCCACGGCTCGCCATGGTGTAAGCAGCCGCATTCCCGGCCATGCCCGCGCCAATCACGATGGCGTCAAACTTTTCCCCGCTCATAACCCGTGCCCCCTAATTCGCAAGCTTATCGCGACTGTGCGGCGACAGCCGTTGGGTGAAAACATCAGTGAGGGCCGGCAAGAAGCGGATCGCATCCGTCACGACGCCAACGTGGGCGAAGTCGAAAATCGGCGCGTTCGGATCGGTGTTGATCGCCACAATGAGATCAGCGCCCTCGACGCCAACCCGGTGCTGAATGGCGCCGGAAATCCCGGCCGCTATATAGAGCTTCGGCCGGATAGTCTTACCCGTTTGCCCGATCTGCCGATCAGCCGGCATCCAGCCTTTCTGGACCAGCGGCCGTGAACAGCCGTATTCGGCTCCAATTACCCGCGCGAGATTCTTCGCCAGCTTCAGGTTCTCCGATGTTCCAAGACCGAGGCCGCCGCCCACCACCACATCGGCATAGGCGAGATTGGAATTTGTCGATTGCACGTCGGAAATGAACCCGAGGACTTTGGTGACGATCTCCTCCTCGACCATCAGGACCCCATGCTGAATGACGCAGCCGATAGGCTTGTTCGTGCGCTGCGGCATCGCCATGACCCTTGGCCGCACTGTCGCCATCTGCGGTCTGCAGTTGAGCGTGTAGATTGTGCATAGTAGAGAGCCGCCGAAAGTCGGCCGCGTTGCGGCAAGCGAACCGTCCGCATCCACATCGAGTTCGGTGCAGTCCGCGGTGAGCCCCGTCAACAAGGTCGTCGCCACGGAACCGGCAAGGTCGCGACCAAGCGTCGTCGCACCGAGAAGCAGGATCTCGGGTTGGTAAGTGGCGACGAGATTTGTCAGAGCTTTGGTGAAGGGCTCGTTCCTATAGTCTTCGAGCAGGGGGTTCTCCACCAGATACGCAACGTCGGCGCCATAGGCAAACGCCTCTGCGATGGCCAGCTGCGTGGCGTCCCCCGGAGGTCCGAGCACGACACCTGCGAGTTTGACGCCAAGCTTGTCCGCCAGCTTGCGGCCTTCTCCCAGCAGTTCGAAGGAGACGGGATGGACATTTCCGCGCTCCACTTCGATGAAGACCCAAACATGGCGGTAGTCTTTGAAATGATCGGGCAGTTCTTTCTTCATTCCCGCGCGGCCGACGGCTGGGCGCGGTATTTCTTGATTTGCGGTCAACGTCATGGCTCCTTGCCGTTATGCGCTGGCGTCGAAGGCGAGTTCGTGTTCGAGCGCCGGCTGACGGGCGAAGATTTCGACAATCAACTCATCAGCAAGATCGCCGAGCGCCTTATCGGTGGTGGTGATTTGCTCTGCCTTTTCCGTCCTTACTGTCGGGGCAAAGACGCGTTTGACGACCGTCGGCGAACCACGCAGTCCACACTTGCTGAGGTCCTCGATGCCGGCGTCGCCCGCGCTCCATTTTACGATCTGACTGCGTGCGGCACGTAGCGCGTCATCAAGCGAGCCGCGGCGGATTTCGTTGGTGCCTTCCAGCATAGTGATGAGGCAGGGAAGCCTGCCATGCAGCATCTGGGTACCGCCTTCCGAACGGCGGTCGACCTTAATTTCGCGTGCATCAAGATCGAGGGAGCAAATCTTCGAAACGTAAGTGAGTTGCAGGAGGTCGAGGCGCTTAGCAATGCCCGGCCCGACTTGGGCAGTGTCGCCGTCGATGGTCTGCTTGCCCGTGAAAACGATGTCGGGGGCGCCGAAGGTCTCGCCGATTTTTGCAATCGCCTGCGACAAAGCAAAGGAAGTCGCCAGGGTATCGGATCCCGCAAAATAGCGGTCGGTCAACAATACCGCCCGATCCGCACCGTAAGTGAGCGCCTTGCGCAACGAATCCTCTGCCATGGGCGGCCCCATCGTGAGCACGGTGACCTCGCCGCCATGCACGTCACGCAACCGCAGTGCTTCTTCAAGGGCGAATAGATCGTAAGGATTTATGATGGTCGGCACACCCTGGCGCATGATCGTGTTCGTTACAGGATGGACGCGAATCTGTGCGGAGTCCGGCACCTGCTTGATACAGACTACGACGTGCATGTGGTCTCCTAGCTGCTGTTAAATGGCGGGTTTGGCGCTTCGTGTCCTCTAAAGCACTATCTGTGCCAAGGTTTTTGAATGTGGCATCCCTTTGAAATTTCAATGATTTATGCTGAGGTGCCGACACTGGACTCGCCATTGTCGGCTTCGCGACATCGTTCAAGCCGGAACCATGTCGCATTCACTCCCTGCCGAAACGCTTCAAGATAGAATCGAATGGCACGAACGTGTGACCCGGTTGGGCAGGCTTGGCCGGATTGTGATCGTTGAGCACCTTGAAGACCCGGTGCGCAAGTGGCGAGGACGTCGCAAAATCTTCGTAGGCGCGTTCAAGCATGGCGCGTGCTCTGGCAGCAATCACCTGTTCCGGGAGATCGGCGAAATCCTCTTCGGCGAGGTATTGTCCCATCCGCTTCATGATGTGAAGCCGCGAGACGTCAAGCACCTTCGGATCATAGGCGACGTCAAGCAGCGCGAAAAACTCCTCCGCGGCAGACAGATTTTTCAACCGCGCGAGGATTTCGGCCGTATCGCTGGTTCGACTGGCGTTGCAAAAACTGTTCATAACATTCTCCCCGTTTGGAACGATGCTCTGTGGTGCTCCGGTGCGATGACCCGCGGTCGCGAAAGCCCCGCAGGAAAAGTGCTCGCTCTTACGGCTACAAGTGGCTTTGCCAGTCCGAGCTCTTCTGCCTCGCAACAGCGACGAACATCGCCTGGTTCCGTCAAGCCAGATCGAGTCTTCAGAAAGTGAACCGCTTCATGAGGTGTTTCCGTCCGTCTCCGTAGGCTTCATAAAAGCCAAAGGTCTTCGCCGCTTTGCCGGCGTCGGCTTAAACGAAGAACCATCTCGTAAACTGCCGACGATTCCGGGTAAGACATCGAGCACGCGATCTATATCCTCCTCGCAATTATCACGCGACAGGGAGAAGCGAATGACCCCGTGGCTCGAGATATCGGGAATGTTCATCGCGGTCAGGACATGGCTCGGCTGCGGCGACTGAGAAGTGCAAGCCGAGCCGGAAGAACAGGCGATGCCATAGCGGTCGAGGAGAAGCAGTAAGCCATCACCGTCGACTTGGTCGAAGGCGATGTTGGAGGTGTTCGGCAACCGCTTTTGCTTATCGCCGGTGACGAACGCATCTGGGATGCGCTGCAGAAGCCCTCTTTCCAGGCGATCTCGCAGCGATCTTACTCGTCCGTTCTCTTCCTTCATGAAGCTCGACGCAAGTTCAGCGGCCTTGCCGAGCCCGACGATGCCAGCGGTATTTTCCGTGCCGGCGCGCCGGTCGCGCTCCTGATGTCCCCCCTTGATCATCGGATCGAAGCGCACGCCGCGCTTTACCCAAAGCGCACCAATCCCTTTGGGTCCGTGCAGCTTGTGGCCCGAGAGCGACAACATGTCGATCGCACTCGATTTCAGGTCCATCGGCAGCTTGCCGACCGCCTGCACTGCGTCTGTATGGAAAAAAGCGCCAACTTCCTTGGCCAACTTAGCGAGGTCAGCGACAGGAAAAATCGCGCCCGTTTCATTGTTTGCCCACATGATCGAGACGAGTGCAACATGTGGGGTGAGGGCAGCCCGGTATGTGCGCAGGTCGAGGCGACCATGCCGATCGACTGGAATCCTGTGCACCTTTATGCCACGCGTCCTCTCAAGGTGCGCGCAGAGCGTTAGCACGGCCGGATGCTCGACTGCGGACGTCACGATCTGTGTGCGATCGGGCATGATTTCGAGCGCTGACAGGATCGCTGCATTATCGCTTTCCGTGCCGCCGGAGGTAAAGACGATCTCATGCTCGAACTCTGCACCGATCAAAGCTTGCAATCGTTTGCGCGCGGTCATTATCGCGGCACTTGCCGAGGCACCAAAACTGTGACTGGACGAAGGATTGGCAAATTGATCAGTAAAGAACGGCAACATCGCTTGTACGACTTCAGGATCAACTCGCGTCGTTGCATTGTTGTCGAGATAGACAGATCTCATGGAAGCGATCCTCAGTTGGCGGAGTGACCTCGGGTAGGCTCCGTCGTTCACTGCTCGGGCAAGAACAATCGCCGCAGCGTTCGATTGGTCGAATTGGCTGCAGGAACGTTATCTGGCAATTTCAGGCTCCGGTGAACTTTGTTCAGGCGAGCTCCAAGCATCCTCGATCCGCGGCGACATGCCGCCGAAAAACCCCGTCGGTTACAAAGATATTTCTTGGACCTCGAGTACGCTGCCTTCCTTTGTGCCTGCCGACAAACTCGTCTCTGACCTAACGAGGCCTTCAATGAACAGCGCCGCAGGGACCGTAACAGTCGCTTCTTCGACAGCTGTGAAGCATGTGACCGGATCGCGCGACTTTGCGCCACACATGAGGCAAACGGCGACGGCGAGGTGGATGGCGGCCGGTCGACAACATACGTTAAGTCGCAATTGATGTTTCGAATGGCTTCATAGGCGCTCTTGCCCACAATAAATTCGATGAACTCGGACGAGCAGGCGATCGCGAAACGGGTTCGGAGCGACTGCAGTGTTGCGGCACTGATCGCTTCCGTCGGCCGATCGAATCCCATCATTAATTCAACCGCATCCCCAGATGCGACCTTGTTTTCAGATTTGGCTGTTTGCAGAATGCGGGCGCCCTTGTGATCGCAAAATGATGTCTTGAGCTTGCCGCGATACTTCCGCATGACTTTTCACACCAACCCCGGATGGTCAGGCAAAGGACTTGCCACAAGCGCACATCTCTGCCGCGTTGGGGTTGTCGAAGACAAATCCTGAGGACTCCAGCCGTGTAACGAAGTCCACCGTCATGCCGTTGACGTGTGGTTGAGAGCCTACGTCCACGAACAGTGTAATCCCGCCTGTTTCGATGATCGCATCGCCCTCGCGTGGGCCGCTCTCCGGTCCCATCAGGTATTTGAGCCCGGCGCAGCCGCCGGTCTCGACCGCGATGCGCAGGCCTTCGGCCGGCTCGTCCGCTCGGCTGAGCGCAATCTTCATGGCGGCAACGGCGTTCTCTGTGAGCGTGATCATAAATATGGTTCTCATTGGTCGTCGGGAAATTTGCAAATGACCTTGCATGTGCCGTGCCAAAGAGAAAAGCATTGAGCAGGCGTCGGATCTTCCGCTGGCAATATGCATGCGCATGCCCGACAATGCCCGACATCACTGAACGTCCAACATCAAAAAGGAGCAGTCACCCGTGATTTGGGGACGCCCGCCAAAGACATCACTGCGCCATTTTCACGCCGTTGCCGTCATCGTAGCTGGGAAAAGGTTTGTAGCAGGCGCACCGGGAAAGGCCCTGGGTACCAACAACGATTGTCTGGTTTGTCGATTAGCCGACATTTTGCGTTGGCCAATCTGTATTTGCACGCTCATCACGTTGTTGAGAAACTCCCGGAGAGTTGTGCCGACGCTGTTTATCGCCAGGCTGGCATAATTTTTGAAGCTTTCTCGTCATGGCCGCTATAGCTGCAGGCGACCTTGATCAATGAAACGAAGGAGCAAAAGCGCCGTGTCAGATCAGCATCAATTCCAGATCTTAAAGGGAAAGAGCATCAGTCCCAGGATACTAATGTCTGATCGGTGGCGACATTCACAGTCATCCAATGCCAGGCTATGGCTGCGAATGGGCTTGGAGATAGACTTTGACGACTATGTACTTACCTGTGTCTTTTCGCGAGCGCTTCAGGAGATTGAAGCTGGCCAGGCGTCGGCGACCGAGGCGACCGGGCTTTCTCGCGCCGAGCTGCGGGACATCCTGACACGAAGTTTTCATGCCAAGCTCATCGACGCCTTTTTTCCGGAAGAGGCGAGCGATCCAGAGCTCGGCACGGAGGAAGAGCTCCTGCGTGACTTGCTACTTTCGCATGCCCGTCCAAACGATCCATTCAGCGCCCGGTTTGCTAAAATCATTGCCCGCCGTGCCCTGCGCGACGACCATCTATGGCAGGACCTTGGTCTATTTGACCGAGCCGAGCTTGGTCGGTTGTTTGCCATGCATTTTCCGACGCTAGCGGCAGGCAATACCAACAATATGAGGTGGAAGAAGTACCTTTACCGCAAGCTCTGCGAGGCTGAAGGTTTCTCGCTCTGCGCCGCTCCCAGCTGTCAGGAATGCAGTGATTTTAACGCGTGCTTCGGCCCCGAAACGGATGAAGCCCGTCGTTAAGTCGCTTTCGCGAGCAGTGCAAGATCGTCAGCGCTTGGTCGGCGCCTATACAAATCCCGCACGGATCTCTCGACGACGTTGAACGGAAGAGGGGATATTCATTGCTTCCCGGTATTTTGCGACGGTGCGGCGCGCAATATCGATCCCGCTTTCCCGAAGTTGGGCGACCATATTGTCGTCGGAGAGCACACTGTCCTCCGTTTCCGCGGCGATCATTGCCCTGATGCGATGGCGGATCGCTTCGGCCGAGTGTGCCTCGCCGCCTTCCGAGGATGCAATCGCGACCGTGAAAAAATACTTCAGTTCGAACACGCCGCGAGGGGTGAGCATGTATTTGTTCGAAGTCACACGGCTCACCGTCGACTCATGCATCTCGATCGCGTCGGCGACAGTCTTAAGATTGAGAGGCCGAAGATAGGCAGTGCCGCGTTCCAGAAAGACATCCTGCTGGCGGACGATTTCAGTTGCTACCTTAAGGATCGTCTTGGCCCGCTGATCGAGGCTGCGAACCAACCAGTTCGCGTTCTGGAAGCATTCGTTGAGGAATGCCTGATCACCGGTATCATGCGCGGTCAGACGAGAGACTTCGGCAAAATAGGTTTGGTTGATGAGCACCTTGGGCAACATCTCGGGATTGAGTTCGATCTGCCACCCGCCTGCGGTCGAGGGCAGAACTCGAACGTCCGGTATGATGGCCTCCGGCCGTCCCGATTGGAACCGGTTTCCGGGCCTCGGATCGAGTGTCCGGATCTCATGCAACATGTCGAGAAGGTCGTCGTCGTCGACACCGCAGCGCCGCTTCAATGCGCGAAAGTCACGTTGTGCAACCAACTCAAGATTTGCGACCAGCGCTTCCATAGCAGGGTCGAACCGATCTTGCTGCCGTAACTGTATCTCGAGGCATTCCCTAAGAGTTCGTGCAAAGATTCCAGGTGGATCGAAATCCTGCAAGGTCGCGAGGACTCGCTCGACGTCAGCCTCGTGGACACCCAGCCTTGCCGCCAGCTCTGATAGGTGCACCTGAAGATATCCAGTGCTTTCCAGATGATTGGCAAGCGCACCGGCAATCAGCCGATCTCGTGAGCTGAATGCTGTGAGGGCGATCTGCCGGGCGACATCGTCGTGCAATGTTTCAGTAGAAGCAGCAAACTCCTCGAAGCCCGGCGGGTGCTCTGACGACGCGTTGGCGGAACTTCGAATTGATTTCCATTCTCCAAGTGGCTCGGGAGCCTCGAGCCTTGTCGGCGCATCAACCTTGCCATCGTGTGTGGCACTATCGGGCCTGTTCTCCGAGGTCGAGACGACATCGTCAGAGGCGATGCCGTCACTTGAAGCCAGTTCTAGAAACGGGTTCTTCTCCAATTCCTGCTCGATGAACTGATGCAGTTCGCCATGCGCCAGTTGCAGCAAGCGAATAGATTGGATGAGCTGAGGCGTAATAACCAGCGATTGCTTTTGGCGCTGGAGAAGGTTTGCTAAATACTGCATCCTAAGAGAGAAACCCCTATCGATCTTGGTACTTCGTCGCGCGAATTTTTCATTTTATGAGGCTTCAGTCCTCCGGTGGTTATGCTGCGGCCGTGGCCTTCAGCGTTTCCAGGACGTTTTGCGGCGATGAAATGCCGTAGGGATCGGTTTGACAGTTGTCCGAGAAGCCTTCTTCCTCAAACCACTGCTCTACCACGCCGTTATCGACCAGCGCCGCGTAGCGCCAGGAGCGCATTCCGAAACCGAGATTGTGCTTGGCAACGAGCATGCCCATCTTGCGAGTAAATTCTCCCGACCCGTCAGGGATGAGCTTGACGTTGAGAAGCCCTACGGACTTGCCCCAGGCGTTCATGACGAATGCATCGTTTACGGAGAGACAGTAAATCTCATCGATGCCCTTCTTTTGAAACTCCCCATAAAGCCTTTCGAAATCCGGTAGCTGTTGGTTGGTGCAGGTGGGGGTGAAGGCGCCTGGCAGCGAAAACAAGATGACGCGCTTGCCGCGGAAATAGTCGTCGGATGTCTTGTCTTTCCACCGATAAGGGTTCGGCCCTGGTAGGGCCTCATCGCGAACACGCGTCCGGAATGTGACGAAGGGAACCTTCTTTTTGATGTTCATCTAACTGTTCCTCATACCGACAATTGACGCGATGTTTGGCGATTGCGGCTGCATATCCGATCTCGGTCGATATATATTGATCAAGCAAGCGCCATGCCATTTGCCTTAAATGCAGAAAATCATTGTACTGCCGGAAGGAGCCTGGGTTTGAGTAGGAGCGCCTCCGACAAGGGCGCTGACCCAACCTTCTCACCTCGAATGACCTCCGCCGCGGTGACATCGGTTGGGTCGCTTGTTATCGGCAAGCGTCCGATGTTCGCAAAAGACGGAACCGTTTCGGATAGTCATGTCAGATCCTTGAACGAGCACCGCCGGCAGGCTTTGACGTGGCCGCCGTGCTCGCGTTCTTAGGCATAGCGATTTGCCGAGACAGCTCTTCTCATTGCACCGACTGATGTGCCGCTGTTGTTGCTCTCGATCATATCCAGATCGGGACGTGCGCCACCCTCCAGCTCTTCGGCAAGGCGCCCGCGTGTCCGGTCGCAATGAGATTAAAAGTTCGTGCCGTGTCATCGCTATTGAATGATTAGGTTCTCCCTCGCGGGGTCATTCGCCAACCTTTTGATGTGCGAAACGGGACAAGAATGTCGGGAGACCGACGATTGGATTACAAGGCCTGGCCGCCGGCCGGGGCAAGTCGTGCAGTGCGGCCGCCCGCGCTCATCCGGCATGCAACTTGCGTCTTTGATTGTTCGCTGCGCTTGGAACTTTCCGATTTTTGATGGAGCATGACATGGATCAAAAGGTTTTCGTTCCAAAGAGCATCGGGGCGATTGAGGATCCGACGAAATCGCTCCGCGATCTGATTTCCTCCCCAGACCTGACGCACCTGATGGGAGCGCATGATGGGCTTTCCGCGGCGGTCGCCATGCAGGCGGGCTTCAAGGCCATTTGGGCGTCTGGCCCGTGCATTTCGAAGAGCCTCGGCTATCGCGACGTCAAGGAGGCAAGCTGGACACATTTGATAGAGGTGATGGAACGAATGGCGGACGCCAGCGGCCTGCCGATCCTCGCTGACGGTGATTCCGGCTTCGGGAACATGAATGGCGCGCGGTTAATGACAGCAAGGCTCTTGCAGCATGGTGCCTCTGGTGTGTGCATCGATGATAAGAGCTTCCCGAAAATGAATTCCTCTGTCGGCAATCGTCCTCCGCTGGACGATATCGAAAAGTTTTCCGGCCGCCTAAAGGCGATTAAGGATGCCACGGGAAACGACCTCGTGCTTGTCGCTCGCACCGAAGCCTTGATCGCCGGTTACGGTCTCAAGGCGGCACTATTGCGCGCGGACGCCTACGCGAACGCCGGCGCCGATGCAATCCTGATCCACTCGGGGGAAGCGAAGACGCACGAGGTTCTCACCTTTGCGAAGCAATGGAAACGGCTTCCTATCATGATTGCGCCTTCGAATTACTATCGCACAGTCATTTCAGCGCATCATGAGGCTGGCATCTCGAATGTCGTCTGGGTCAACCATGCGATGCGTGCAGCGATTGCAGGTATGCGGGCCGCGTACAACTGGATCATCGCCGAAGCAAGCGCCGGGCCGATTGGGCAGGAGGTCGCGAAGCTCGACGACGGACCCGCTGCGTTATGGTGAACCGTCTTCGGCGAAAATCGGTATCTCTCTGCGCGCGTGATTAGCATTTGTAAGCTGAAGCGGTCAGCCTCGGTACGGTGTCTGCGGAGCCCGATCCGGACGACTTAATGAGACACTTTCCCGCCGAGCTGATGACAATGTGGCCGATCGGCAAGGATGTGGGCTTTGAATGACCGCCCCGATATCATCGAGCCTATCGAGGATGCGGAGCCGCCGTCACTGTGATCGGTGACGAGATTTTGAAAGAACGTGCCGCAGAAAGGTACCACGATCGTCCGTTTGAAGTCGGCATTATCGTTAACTAAGCAGAACATGATGGGACCCTTTCATTTGTGGTGATGTAGGTCGCTCTCACATGCTTTCCCTCGGTCCAATCACGCAGCCGGTTTGGATGGGTGCCGTTGATAACGACCCCCGCAGCACCCCGCAATGACATGAAATGAGCTGCACAAGCATCGACTGACGCATGACCAAGCTCGGCAAGATCGTGGGCATCTATTTCCTCGATCAACGCCCCCGGATCGTGAGTTGCCGCATTGCGATAGACGCCGTCTACATCGGTCAGAATTGCCAGTAGCGGAGCATTGGTTACCCACGCAATCCACGCCGCCACAGCGTTAGACGTTATGTCCAAACTCCATTCGACCGAATCCGTTGTGAAGAGCATGCGCGAGGCAAGCAGAACCGGAATTTTGCCAACCTTTGCCAGGCTCCGACATTCGCTCAACGTTGCAGACGGAACAAGTTTCGAAGAGAAGGCACGATTCGCCAGCAAATATCCTGTCTCATCTTGGACAAGAGCGCACGCGTGATGGGTCATCACCGATGGGGGAGGATATAGGTCTTCAACACGCTCAATCGCCTTGTCGTTTAAGTCTCCGCCAGGAACGACCAAAATTCGATGTCCACGCTCGACCAAGCGCTCGAGTTCGGCGACAGCCGTCCTAAAAACCGACAGATCATGCATGAGGCTTCCGTGGAACTTGACAACTATTGAAAAGCCGCATGGGGGAAGACTTTGGGTGAACATGCCTGAACCTCGCCCTGCCACTGTGAAGGCGCCATGTAGGTTTTGCGGGCTTCTCGATGTCAGATGGAGAACTGAGACCTTCTGAAAAGCCGCAGCGTACAACTGCATCCGTTCAACGCCATTTGGGAGAGCAAGCTCGATTACGTTGAACCTAATGTCGAGAAGTTTCGTCGCGTTTGAAAAGTCGCTCTTCCTCCATTTCTCCGCAATTCTTCACCGAACGATGTTGGAGACGTCTCGAACGTGCTACGGCTCTTTGTCCGGGATGCTCAAGCTGACGGGCCTTTCATTTAGCTGTAGGCCTACATGATCCAGTGTTCCACGCAGCGACCAACGAGAGAAATATGTCTCGGCGGCTCTCACTGCGTCGCAACAACCTCAAAAACCATGCCAACTTTGCAGAGCGAGCCCGCGAAAAGTTTTCTCAATGTTTCCTACCGACTTAGGGCTGAAGATAGCGAACACCTCAGAGGCGGCGTCGTGAAGATTCAAACGCACACACTGTCCAATTCGTCAGATAACCGACACGGGTTTTGTTAAGTCAATTTCTCGCCGTCCCACGCTAAACATTTGAAATTGACGAACGAAACCATTCCGTCCGGCGACACGGGTCGCGTTGGCGTGAGATTTGAATGGGATGGGTGCTGGAATGGCGATGCTGACCTGTAAACGATTATTCGATCCGGTCGGCAGGAGAAAAGGCGGACCGTATCAAATCGTCCAATCGGATTTTGTCAAAGAAGAGAACAATGGAAGCCAAAAGAGCGAACGGTCTGACGTGCCATATTCCCGACAACTTTAAGCCGCGGCTGAGCGAACTTACGGACGTCGAACCAAACGACGGTTTGACAGATGAGAAGCATATTGGCGGGCCGCCCCGTGCCAGGTGCAAAGTGTAGCATCTCCTCGATGATCCGCCGGCTCCGAATATCCTGGCGCCGTTGCGGCGTCGCTCAATGTACGAATGCCTCTTCCCATCTTGAAATTAGCGACAAAGCGATGCGCCACGAACAAATTACCGAATTACTTGATCGGGAGGCGATCCGTGATTGTCTTTATCGATACTGTCGCGGGATAGATCGGGCAGACGAGGCGGCGCTGCGCAGTGCGTACTGGCCGGATGCGCATGACAATCACGGCGCTTATTCGGGCTCGGCAGAGGGGTTCATAGAGTTCGCGCGCGGTGTCTTCAAGACCGAACAGCGCAACATCCATCAGATCACGAACATTCTGATCGAGTTCATCGACCCGGCGGAGGCTGCCGTCGAGAGTTACTTCACTGCGCTGCAACGCGGACCGGACGGGGCAAGGACACTACGTCAGGTTCTCTTGTGCGGCCGTTATTGCGATCTGTTTCAGAAAAGGGAAGGTGAGTGGCGCATCGCCGAGCGGACTGTCGTCTACGATTGGTTCGAGGAACAGCCCGCGCCAGTGACCTCCGAGACGGAGCGTTTCGGTCTCCGGCAGCCGATCGGGGCATCATATCCAATCGATCCGGTCTATGCGCTCTTGAACCGTCGTTTTCTTCAGAAACGTGAAGGCCACATGGCGAAAACGCCTCGGTGATGAGCGGTTTCAGATCTTCGTCGGCGGCGAAATGGAAACGTGACCTTTCTGTCTACCGCCATGTCGGGATGGTTGTCCGGAAAAAAGGTCCGGGAAACGGTCAGGAGAATTCCTCATGAGAAAGCAACGCGTCGTCATCATTACAGGCGCTGCAGGCGGGATCGGCCGCGCACTCGTCGACGCTCATCTCAATGTCGGGGACATTGTTGTTGCCGCGGACCTCCCGGACAGCGGTGTGCTTGAACTGGCTCGCGGTTTCGGCGCTGCGGATCTCGGACTTGAATTCGATGTCTCACGGGAAGAGGACATCCTTGTCCTTTATGAGCGGATCGACGCGCAGTTCGACCACATCGACGTTCTTGTCAATAACGCGGCGATGGGGCCCAGCATGGCCGCGACCACGCAGACCCCCATCGACGACTTCCGACGCGTATTGGCGGTAAATCTGATCGGGCCCTTCCTCATGGCTCGCGAAGCCGCACGGCGGATGCAGCCAGGTGCTGCGATTATCAACGTCGCCTCGATGGCCGGGATAATTGGCAATCCAAAACGCAACGCCTACGCTGCTTCGAAAGCGGGCCTTATCTCGATTACGAAGTCGCTCGCCTGCGAGTTGGCTTCACTTGGCATCCGCGTGATGGCAGTGGCGCCGGGCTATGTGCGAACGCCGATGGTCGCGCAATTGGAACACGCTGGCCAGACGAACTTAGAGGCGGTGCGCAGCCGTGTGCCGATGGGGCGCATGGCGCGTCCGGACGAAATTGCACGAGCCGTGCGGTTTCTCGCCAGCCCGGATGCGCACTGTATCAACGGCACGGTGCTGACAATTGATGGCGGGTGGATGTCCTTCAACCAGCCTGGCGACGCGCACCCGCGAGTAAGCGAAATACCACAAGCCGAACTTTCCCGTCCGCCACAATCAACCAATAAGCGGATTGTCCTCGTCACGGGCGGCGCGACCAGCATAGGCGCGGCCGTTGCTCGCCGCTTTGCAGCAAATGGCGATACCGTCGTACTTGCCGACATAAACGGCGCCGCGGCGGCGAAGTTCGCAAAATCCCTCGGCGGCGAGCACATTGGAAAATCCGTGGACATTGCAAGCGAAATGCAGGTGGTAGCACTGTTCGACGATTTGCGGGAGCGGTTCGGGGGGCTTGATGTCCTCGTCAACAGTGCCGCTTGGCCCGACAGTTGCAAGTCGGGAGTTGAGCAAACGCCTGCCGAGATCGCGCGCGTCATTGATGTCAACCTCACCGGTGCCTTCACCTGCGCGCGTGAGGCTATCAAAATGATGCGGCCCGACGGGGTAATCCTGAATATCGGATCCATCAACCGCTCCCTGACGATTGCCCAGCGCCATGCATATGGCGCATCAAAGGCGGGCTTGGAAATGCTGACCCGCTGCATGGCGGCCGAACTCGGGCCGGTTGGCATTCGGACTGCGACGATTGCTCTTGGCTTCATTCACACACCTGATAGCGCACAGAACGCGATCAGCCGCCGCAACCCAGCCCTTGGCGGGGGGCAGTTCGAAGGCATGGCAAACGCCGCGTTCTTCCTAGCTTCGCCAGATGCTTCATACATCAACGGATCGACCCTCTACGTCGGCGCCGGCTGACTTCGGACAATGTTGTATTCTACCCACGATCGGAAGCATTCACGGGAAATCGAAAACGACACTGTGTGCCAAACGGCATCCGGAGCGTCATCGAATTTGACAGTTTTAAGGAGCACTTGCGGCCGGGGAACGGCAAGCGATTTTGTTTCAAAGCCCCGAATATCAAAAAAGCCGATTGGATCAGTAGCCACGGATACATGCCCGCTGACCATTCGCGAATGGACCCAACGTGAATGAGGAAACGTTATGGAATTTGCGACCTTCATCCTTGCCTCCCAGCGGGGCTATCATCAATCGGCCGACAGAATCATCCGCAACTCAATCGAACAGGCAGTCCTTTCGGAGCAAGCTGGCTTCAACACCGCATGGTTTGCCGAACACCACTTCAACAACTATAGCCTCGTTCCATCGCCGTTGATGATGGTGGCCCATTGCGCCGGCCGGACGAACTCCATCCGCCTCGGCACTGGTGTTTGCGTATTGCCGCTTTATCAACCGCAGCGCCTGCTTTCCGAGATAGGTTTCGCCGATATCGTTTCGAGCGGCCGCCTGGAGCTTGGCGTCGGCTCTGGATATCAGCAGTTTGAGTTTGACCGCTTTGGTGTCGATATCGATGAGGCGCCCGCTGTCTTTTCGGAATATCTGGACGTCCTTCTCAAGGGCCTCACGCAAAAGATTTTTGAGCACAATGGCCAATATTTAAAGGTACCACCGACGGCGATTTCGGTGCGGACTATCCAGAAGCCGGCCCCCCCAATCTGGATCGCTACGGCGTCCGGATACAACATGGGCCGGGCCTATCGGGAAGGACACAATCTTTTCGTCACGGCATTCCACGATGGCTTGGGCGCTTTAAGCAAGCTTCGCGAGAGCGTCGAGAACGCGGCACTCGCAAAAGGTAAGGATGCCGCGGATGCCAAGATTTCGCTGTTGCGTTGTTGTTATGCCAGCGATAACGAAACGGAGATCAACAGCTATCTCGACAACGCCCGTTTCCAGCGCCGGCTATCGGAAGCGCTTCATCAGCGCCGCCAACAAACCGAGGACGGCTATCTTCTGCAGGAAACCCCGACCAAGCAGGACCTGTCGTTTCAGACGATGCGCGACAATCTACCAATCGGCAGTGTGAATCGGGTGATCGATCGCCTGCTCGAAGAGATCAGTGTGCTGAAGCCGTCCCAGATCGCAATTCACTGCCAATTGGGCGATTTCGATCATCAGGCGATGCTGCGGCAAATCGAACTCTGGGGAGACAAGATCATCCCGGCTGTCAACAAGTCGCTCGGTCATGCGCAGCCATGACCGGATAACCCCTTCCGAGATCACAGAGCAATTTTTGATGATGAACCGTCTGGATATCACTGAAGTCGGTCTCGGTTCACGGCGAACGGCCCTCGCTGACGATCCGGATCTCTGGCCAGAAGAGACGGCGATTTAGAGCCTGACCGAAAAAGAGTTGAGTGAAATCAGTCATTTGTGATTCTGTTTGTTTGCTTAGGACGAACGGAGACCACAATGGGTTGGACTGATTTCACCCGTCGGCAATATGCCCGACGCGCGAGTCGTTATGCAAGTGATCTGACGGACCGGGAGTGGGGGTTGATCTCGCCTTGCCTACCTGGGCCAAGGCGTTTGGGCAGGCCACGGAGAACCGATCTTCGCGAGGTCGTGAATGCGCTGCTTTATATTGCTTCGACGGGTTGTCAGTGGCGAATGCTGCCAAAGGACTTTCCACCGTTTACGACAGTTCAAGCCTATTTCTACGAATGGCGGGCAATGGGTTTATGGGGCCGGATCAACCATCGTCTTGTGATGGAGACGCGCGAGCTGGAAGGTCGGCAAGCCTCGCCGTCCGCTGGCGTGATCGACAGTCAGAGCGTGAAAACCACAGAAAGCGGCGGGATTTCGGGCTATGACGCCGGCAAGAAGCTCAAGGGGCGAAAGCGCCACATCATTGTCGACACGCTGGGGCTGATGGTCGGCCTGATAGTGCATGGCGCGGACATTCAGGACCGTGATGGGGCATTCGGTCTCCTGAAATCGATCCGCCACCGCTGGCCCTGGCTCCGACATGTTTTCGCCGATGGCGGCTATGCGGGCGACAAGCTGAAGGGGAGATTGGCGAAGTTCGGCCAGTGGACAATTGAAATCGTCAAGCGTTCCGACAAGGCCAAGGGCTTCACTGTCCTGCCGCGCCGCTGGGTGGTGGAACGGACCTTCGCCTGGCTCGGTCGTTGCCGTAGACTGGCCAAGGATTGGGAGAAAACGATCGCCTCCGCCGAGGCATGGATCACAATCGCCCACATCCGCATCCTTACACGGCGGCTCGCAAGATAAAGATATTGCTGAGGTCTTTTTGAGTCAGCCTCTTAGCTCGACTTTGTGCATTATGCGGCGAAGCAAAGCGCCTGCGCCATACGGACAAGTCGCCCTGGCGGTATTTTATGCATTTCCAGGTTTGACGGTGAGTGTCGATAAAGATCGTCGCTCCACAAAACGAGACGCACAGCGCCAATCGCATCTGTGAATGTCAGATCGGTTTTCCTGTACCATGCGGCGGCGTAAGGGCGCGTGCTTTGGCTGAGAACATCTCCCGCCCACAGCGTCACGAGACTATAGAGGGCCAGGAGCGAAGGTGTTGTGCGGATGATGGCGTTGCCATTCCACTGGCGCTGGGTCTCCACACCGAGATGGGCGCGTGTTTCGGCGAACGTCACTTCGATCTGCCAGCGCCGAACGAAATAGGCGATGATCTGGGTCGGCTCGAGCTCGGTATTGGTGCTCATAAACGCCTGCGGTTCGCGGCGGCCGGTCGGGTCTCGAACCAGGACCCAGCGAATTGGCCTTGGTGGGGTTCCCCGCCGATACCACAAGCCAGTGCCTGTCGTGATATCAAGGTGTTTATCGGTTTGTCTGCCATACCAGGTTGACGCGATGACGCGTTGCCAGACGGTCTTGGGATTGTTGAGGACCGCCTTGAGCTTGGGCAAGGGCATGCCTTTTTGTGCGGGCCGCCCGAGCGTATGTTCGTGTCGCGGATCTGGCGGGGTGAACAGACTGGCGTCGAGACGCAGGCGTGTGATGAGGGTGGCTCTGCCTGGTAGCGCTGCAGCCAATGTGTGGACAGCAAAACTGCTGTCGCCAACAAAGATGAGATCGCGTCCAGGCAGCCAGCGGCAAAGCTGCATCACGCCCTGTCTTGCCCAATCCGTCAGCAGTTTGTGCCTTCGTCCCCTCTTTTTGTCGTAGCGCTCTGAGGGGCATAAAAGCGTTAAGACTGGTAGGGCCTTGATGCATTTGGCCCATGGGACCGGGGCAAGAACCATGAAGCTCAACCAGCGCAAGCCGCTGGCTTTGACGAAGTGACCGTGACTGGAGCGCACTGGATCGCGATAAATGCCACGCGCGGCAATCTTTGGTCCCCATCGGCGTTCGATGGTGTCATCCATACCGATCACAATGGGACCATCGGGTACGAGGCTGGCGACAACGACCGATAACAGCCGCGAAGCCAACGTACGCGGGTTCCAACGCGCGCGATTGAGGAGCTGATGGTAGAGGGAAAAATTGCCAGCCTCGGCGCGGCCGGTGATCCGCAAACAGGACGTCACTGTTCGTTTGCCTGGAGACAGGATCGCACCCATCACCAGGACCAGGAGATGCTCCCAGCTGGGTGCCGTGAACCAGGGACGAAACGACGACAGCCACTGGCGAAGGATTTGCGGAACAGGATCACCCGACCCGACGCAGTTCTCATTATGATCGGTCATCCACCGGTTCGAATCCGGTCACGCGAAACAGGCAAGTCAGAGAGACTGCGGCGAATTGATTCACCCCGCTCAAATTGCCTCAAAATGAGAGTGCCGCGCGCGCCACGCTGCCAGTACGCGGAAGATCAGCGCCGCCGCTACAAACCCGAAACTCCAAAGAGATTTTGTACAAAGTCAAGCTTAGACTTTGGCGAACTCGCTACAATAAACTGCCGTAGTGACCATCATCACCCAGCGAGACTGAGTGTCTCGAAGTGAAATGGGCCGCGTACCCCGGCGGAAAAACGCTCGGCGGCGTTCAGAGCCATCTCTAACCTTTCGCGAGGCGGTGAGCTTGATGATGCATAGAGCGCGCCCAGTGCTATTTGCTGACCACATCCACAGGCGTCAAAGCCATCGACCGGCTCAACAACCTGGTAATCATCGTCAATTCTGAAAAGCCTTCCGGCATAGCCGACGAGGAAGGTGCCGCCGCGCTCGACTTCGTCCTGCCGCCGTGCGTAGCCGCCATCTTTCAGGCACTGGCGAAGCGCGTCGACGAAATCCGTCACCATGAAGGCATAGACATCCGTTTCAGGATCTCTTTTGGGCGGCTTGAGCGAATGTGCCAATAGCTGGCCCATTCTGAACGAAGAGGTAAACCCGAAGAGAAAGTCCTAGTTGCGGAAAACTTTGCGATCGGCTCGGAGGGTAAGCGAATAGCCGGCCACACCAGCGCTATCGCCGCCGATGTGAACAGATCCGTCGCTGATCAAACCGACAATGCATGTCATCCGCCGTCGCTCCTCCTGTGGGCTGATTAGTAGAACCCAATGTCGCCACTGGCTGCCGACCATGCTTTGTCGACTTTGCTGCCCCAAGCTCTGCAAGCAAACAGCTTGCCAAACAGCGCCTCGGCCACTGTCAACCGTGTGTCAGCTTCCCGACGGTATTGCCGCTTTCTGGCCGATTGGCGCGATTACCGGGTCTGTGATGAACCGGCACGCGCTCGCCTGAAACTTCAATAAATCTTCGCGATGTTTTTGCTTCGGGGGACGATGTCGGATTTGTTCCGTCCGCGACACCGACGTGTTCGCCAACTGACGCATCCATGCTTGAACCGTTGGGATAGCGGTCATTTCACGCTCTTTGCGCAGCTGGCACGGCTTTTGAAGTTCCTTTGCCAGGAGGTGATAGAAACGATGACCTGTGACGAGATCGATCCGATGAAAGGAGGAGAAAGGCATCATGCCAAGTCTGGCGCAGATCCGCATTAAGTCCAAAAGGACCGTTACCTGCCTGGCATCGGAACGCTCGATTGCTGGAGTGGCGGCGTTCTCATAATTACTCGGCTCGACCAATAGTCGCCAATGAACCCCGCTGGTTTCAATGAACATGTGCTTACCCGACTTTCGCATTCGTCGGATTAGAGTCGCGCAGGTGCGGCGGTGAAACAGCCGTTCTGGCGCCAAATTGAGGACCGCCTTTTCTTTGCCGCGCCAGCTACGATTTTTCCTGCGGAGGTGAGTGGAGCCCTAGTTCTGTGCGAGCTTTCCGCGAGCCTAGACCGAACCGTCTGACGATTGCTCCGTTTGCGGAGATCATCGCCCAGCGGCCACGGGAGCAGTAACGATTTCTGGCAGGGCTAAATCCATTTGGTCGGCTAAAACAGCCACGTGTTTCTCACCTTCGGAGGCTCGGCAACACAAAACCAGGCAAGGACAATACCATCCGTTCTCGGGACAGATCGTACGGCCATCGTGTCCGCCATCACAGACTTACCTCCCCGCACAACGGAGTTCTTCCCGATTAGGAGTTTTTCGCACATGAGTGTTATCGATGCTCGGCCGACACTGAATGCCCCCGATGACGACCCTTATCTCTGGCTCGAAGACATCGATGGCGAGAAAGCTTTGATTTGGGTCACTGAGCAATCGGCGCGAACGCTTTCGCGTTTTGGCGGGCCGCCGTTCGAAGGAGACCGCGACACGCTCGCGGGCATTTTCGACTGCCCTGACAAGATTGCGGGGATCACGCGCCGGGACCGATACCTTTATAATTTCTGGCGCGATGCCGAAAACCCGAGAGGCGTGTGGCGCAGAACAACACTCGCCGCCTACATGGCGGCGGAGCCGGAGTGGGAGATCGTTCTCGACGTGGATGCCCTTGCCAAGGCCGAGGGAAAGGACTGGATATGGGACAGTGCCTCGATCGAACCGGGCAGATGCGAAAGCGCCGTCCTTCACCTGTCGCTGGGTGGCAGCGATGCGGTCGTGCATCGCGAGTACGATCTAACCACGCGAAGCCTCGTTACCGACGGCTTCAATCTCCCGGAGGCCAAAGGCAATGTTGCCTGGCTCGATTACGACACTCTTTTGCTTTCCATCGCTCTCGGCGATGGCATGGCGACGCGCTCCGGCTATGCGCGCACAGTGCGGTTATGGACGCGTGACTCCGATCCGCTCGCCGCACCGGTTATCTTCGAGGCGGGTCCCGATTCCATCCTCGTGTTCGGCTTTCTGGATCGTACCGCCGCAAGCGAACGCGTTTGGTTCATCGAGCGGGGCTTTTTCAGTACGGTCGGCTGGATCGGCGACAGGAGCGGTCCGAAGACCAAGATCGATCTTCCTCGAGATGCTAGCTGGAACGTCTTCGGTGATTGGCTGGCTGTGAAGTTGCGTAACGCATGGACGGTCGGAGGAACGACCCATTCAGCTGACGCACTGATCGGCATCTCCCTGTCCTCGTTCATCGCCGGCGCGCGTAACTTTGCTACGCTGTTTGAACCGGACGAAAGGTGCGCCCTGCAGTCCTTCTTCTGGAACGATGGAAAGCTCGTGGTATCCCTCCTCGACAATCTCGTTCCTCGCTTCGATATGTTCACGCCTGGACGACAGGATTGGACGCACCGAACGTTGGACACCATGCCCGCTGCGACGACTGTTCGAGCCTGGCCCTTAGATGCGGAAGTTCACGAGAGCAATGGGGAAGTCCTCGTCTCGGCTGAAGATCCAGTGACGCCGCCGCAGCTTCTCTTGTTCAATCTTAACGGGGCGCCGCGGCTCGGCGCCCCCGTCGTCCTGAAACGCGATCCAGACAAATTCGATGCATCAGGATTGCTGGTCACGCGTCACGAGGCGGGTTCGACGGATGGTGAAATAATCCCCTATACACAGGTCGGGCCGGAAAACGGAAACGGAAATGCGCCGGTCCACCTCACCGCCTGTGGCGACTACGGCAAATCGGTTCTGCCCCATTACAACTCCGCGATAGGCAAGCTGTGGCTCGAACCCGGCGGCACGAGCGTGGTGGCCAACATCCGCGGCGGCAGCGAGTTCGGTACGCGCTGGCGCGAGGCTGGAAAAAGGGCGAAAAGGCGTCTTGCCCATGACGATTTCGCCACCGTGGCCGCCGACCTGGTGCGCCGGGGTGTCACGCGTCCCGGACGGATCGCTGCCGAGGGCGGTTCAAATGGCGGTCTCCTGATCGCCAACATGCTAACTCGATATCCGGAGCGTTTCGGCGCACTCTTTTGCACAGTACCCGTTCTCGATCTGCGTCGTTACACCAAGCTCCTCGCGGGCGCGAGCCGGATTGACGAAAAGGGTGATCCCGACAAGCCGGAGGATTGGGCCTTTCTCAGTCAAATGTCTGCCTATCACACGGCCGAAGCCGGGCAATTCTACCCGCCCATCCTGCTCGCGACCCGAAGAGGGGACGACCGCGTCCATCCGGGGCACGCACGTAAGATGGCTGCAAAGCTGCAGGCACTCGGCTGCCCCGCTTACTTCTACGAAGCTGAGGTCGGTGGTCATGGTGCCGGCGCGGACGATCGCGAGCAGGCGGCGTTCCTAGCCCTAGGTTACGGTTTCCTTCGCGATGCGATCGGCTTTTCGGAACGTCTGTGACTGGTTGAGGAAAGCAGCAGATCGACTTGAAGCGGCGAGGCACTCCCTCCATCATAAACGGTATCATCGACCCTTAGGTCGCCGCGCGGCAACTGCATGGCAGAAGAGGGCCTGCCAGGAAGGCAGTCGGAGTGCATTCCAACAGGCGAAAGCGGCCTGTCAGAACTTGGATCCGCGCCGGAACGGTTGCTCGTCTAGCGAAGAACCGGCTCTCCATGGAAACGGCGTTTTGATGGTTTTGAGACGCCAAAACCGACCTCCATCATCAGTCGCGGCCTCTGCTTTGCCAAGGTACCCATATGAAAGCCGAAAGGATCCTCGACGAAACCTGAACCCGCTTTGCCGGTCAAAGTGATGGCATTTTCTGCGCCATAGAAATCAAGCACCTCGTGCGCCGGATGGCCAACGAGCAGAGTCAATTGATGCCTCAAGCGCCGACGGTTGTGGCTGCCGCGCACGTAGACATGCGGACCGGAATTGCCATCGACGTCGGAGAGGTAAAAGAAAAACTTCAGCATCCGCCAATCATCAAGATCGAAGTGAAACTTGAAGGAAGCGCGGCTCAGATCCGCATCCGAAGCGTTTTTCGTCGGAAAGCTCCACCACGTCCGCGTGGTGATCAATCTCGCGTTGCCGCCGAGATAATGCCTTGCCACGTCGAGAAGCAGCGGATCTTGCTGAACGGCAACGACGGCATCACATCGTAACGCCCGTTCGTAATGGTGGCCACTTAGTATCGTCCTGCCAAACCACCCCTCGGCTTCGACATGGTCGCTGGCCAAGAAGTCGAACCTTCGGTCGAAATTGCCGAAGCAAGGCGTCTCATGTCCAAAACGGGCAATTTCCTCGCAGATTGCGGTGGGAAGCGTCAAGCCGGCAAAAAGGCCCGTACTTCTCAATTCGGCTGCGATCGTCTCTGCCTTGAGGTCACCAAACATCGAGGGCTTGCGACTTTCCTGCCGCGGCGCTTGTCTTGCGGTCAGCCAATGTGCCTTGCGGAACGGCATCGTGCGTGCCAGCAGGAACATTGGTAGCCAAGCCGGGTTCTCCCGCATATCAGTGAGATAGGTTGGAATTCGAGACACCATCCGACGAAATACCCCGCCGTTGCGCGCGATCTGTTCGAGGTCCTTCGGGTTGGAGTTTGCGGAGCTGAGCATTCGATCGCCTTTCATGGATGATGGAAGTTCCTCCTGCGGGCAAGAACCTGCACTCGATACGGATAGTCTCGACAAAACGTGTTCCTGTTGATGCTATGAAATCCAGTAACGGATCAACGGAATGTGCAAAGGCGGTGTGCTGTCGCACGCGCCTTTGCTGGCCTTGTCCAGGGGAGGATTCGTTCAAGGGAATGTGTTCGTTGCTCCTCTTATTGAAACCAGATTTGACATTAGGCGCAGTCGGACCTAGCCCAATGAGCGGAAATCGGGAGCACCGGCTTTGATTGCATGACTGAACATCAATTTCCCTAAAGTTTGTTTTCGAACGATCAATGTGGAGGCATAGGAACCGATTCTTGACTTCGTTTGCAAATTTATTGTTTAGATAACGCTTATTTACGATATGGATAAATCAAGACACAGCTCCGCAGTTTCAGGGACTGAGACCCGTTCATGATGCCGATCTACACCGGCATTTCCGTACGGCAGTTTCCTGTTGAAGACTCCCCACCGGATGTCAGATCGCCAAGGCGTTAAGGAATGGGGATGAGCGGATATTAAACGCGCTGATAGCCGATCTCCTTCGCGTGGATCCCGTACGGCGGCGTGTTCGGCAACGGCGGGTGCTTGCCACGTTCGCTCTGATATTCGAACCAAGCGATTGCTCTTGCCGCGATGACGTGAGTGGAGGCCTTTATGCCGAGCTCCTGGGTCGGCCCGAAATTTTGTCCGATACCATGCAACGATGCGTGGAAGGTTCCACGTCTTGTCGTCTCACGACCGCCCCCAAAGGGGTTGCCCGGTTAAGAGAGTTGCCAAGACGCGCAACGAGAGTAAACCCCAAACATCCCCAAGGCCGATTTATGCGACCGTTCGGGCGAGCCAATGCAACTGTGCACTCGATTTACTTGATTTCGGTCAACTTATATTCTTTCAATAGGCACGATGATCGATGGCGTGTATGGCACACCTCCACGCCGTGGATGAAGGAAAACATGCGCTTTAAAGGTCTTGATCTAAATCTCCTTGTCGTGCTCGACGCCCTCATGACCGAGCGCAACCTCACAGCAGCGGCACGAAGCATCAATCTGAGCCAGCCCGCGATGAGCGCGGCCGTCGCGCGGCTGCGAAGCTATTTCCGCGACGATCTCTTTACGATGGTTGGCCGTGAACTTGTCCCAACGCCACGTGCCGAAAGGCTCGCCGTGGCCGTCCGAGAGGCTTTGCTGTATATCCAGCTCTCCGTTATTGCCTGGGAACCGTTCGATCCGGCTCATTCGGATCGCTGCTTCAAGATCATCCTATCCGACTACGTGACACTCGTGTTTCTTGAAAAGGTCGTCGAGCGTATGGCGCAGGAAGCTCCTGCCATCAGCTTCGAGTTTCTACCTGTTTCAGACGACTTCGATGAGCTCCTCCAGCGCGGCGACGTCGACTTCCTCATTATGCCGAAAGTGTTCATGTCGAAGCATCCTCATGCTGCACTGTTCGACGATATATTCGTGTGCGTAGGGTGTAGTACGAACAAGCAGCTATCAGAGCCGTTCACGTTCGAGCAATACATGTCGATGGGCCATGTTGCGGTCAGATTTGGAAGTGGCCTTAGGCCTGCCATTGACGAATGGTATTTGCGCGAGCGGGGTTTCAAGCGACGTATCGAGGTCGTGGTGCAATCCTTTAGCATGATACCGCCCATGCTAGCAGGTACCGACCGTATAGGGACAATGCCTTTGCGGCTGGCGCAGCACTGTGCGAAAACGACGCCCCTGCGCATCATGGAGCTTCCGCTTCCGATCGCCACATTGACCGAGGCCGTCCAATGGCCCGCGCTCCACAATAGCGATGCGGCAAGCCTTTGGATGCGGGAGACATTAATTCGGGAGGCTGCCCGGATGGTTTCGCCGCCGGCTGCGGAACGTCAAGATGCTCCGACAATGAAGCCCACTCGTCCGAAAGTTTACGCCGGATAAACGGCCGGCTCGCTTGATGCGGCTGCGATGCATTCAAACTTTTCAAGCCATTGGGCATGCGAGCTTGTCCGCGACCGGCCGCCAGGAATATTGCGCAGCTTACCTGGATCCCTGCGCTTACCGCTGATTCCAAACGCATAAATTGCCAAGGCTGTCCTATCCGTTTCGTGTGGGTCGCGCCGCATGGATATGCCGCTTTCGATCCTGGGGCATGATGCGGCCGAACAAGCAGTTGGGGTCTCAACTGGTTTGGCATTGTTTTGAGGCAAACCCGGGTGCTTCGCCAGTGGCACGATTTGATGTGGGATTGTCTCCAATTTTAAAAATTCTTTGGTCCCGCTGTGGTCTTGGCCAACCTGCGGCACCCTCCGATCGCCAGGCTTTATCAGTTTACTGCGACACATTGCGTCCGATTTGTCGGGCCCGCGACAAAGGCTTGTCCAGTTGGAGCGCATGTCTGGCGCAGCTAAATAGCTGAAAAACAATCAAGAGAGTTTCCCTTCAAGTCGACTGCCAACTTGGCACGCGTTTTGAAACGCTTCTCGGCGGGCGGCGCGAGCTGCCGACCGTACTCCGCGACGGATGGAACGAAAGAAGGAAGGCAACATGTCAGATTTGCGTCAAATCGCATTCTACGGCAAAGGGGGCATCGGCAAGTCCACCACCTCACAAAATACGCTCGCAGCCCTTGTCGATCTCGGGCAGAAGATCCTGATCGTCGGCTGCGATCCCAAAGCCGACTCCACCCGCCTGATCTTGAACTCGAAGGCGCAGGACACCGTGCTGCATCTAGCGGCACAGGAAGGTTCGGTGGAAGACCTCGAACTCGAGGACGTGCTCAAAATCGGCTATAAGGGCATCAAGTGCGTAGAGTCCGGGGGCCCGGAGCCGGGTGTTGGTTGCGCCGGCCGCGGCGTCATCACCTCCATCAACTTCCTTGAGGAAAACGGCGCCTACGACAATGTCGACTATGTCTCCTATGACGTGCTCGGCGACGTCGTGTGCGGCGGCTTCGCAATGCCGATCCGCGAGAACAAGGCCCAGGAAATCTACATCGTCATGTCCGGCGAGATGATGGCGCTTTACGCGGCAAACAACATCGCCAAGGGCATCCTGAAATATGCCCATGCAGGCGGCGTGAGGCTCGGGGGTCTGATCTGCAACGAGCGCCAGACGGACCGCGAGATCGACCTCGCCGAGGCCCTGGCCTCCAGGCTCAATTCCAAGCTCATCCATTTCGTGCCGCGCGACAACATCGTCCAGCACGCCGAGCTCAGGAAGATGACGGTCATCCAGTATGCGCCGGATTCCAAACAGGCCGGAGAATATCGCACCCTGGCTGAGAAAATTCATGCCAATTCGGGTCAAGGGACCGTCCCGACCCCGATCACCATGGAAGAGCTCGAGGACATGCTGCTCGACTTCGGCATCATGAAGACCGACGAGCAGATGCTTGCGGAACTTCAGGCCAAGGAATCGAAGGTGGCGGCCGCCCAATAACCGCCGCTTTCGACGGACGCGCCGGCCCTTGACCCGGCGCGTCCTTCCCGAGAACGCGCCTCAGCGCGAGGCGACATCCGAACCTTAAAAGAGGGCAGGCCCTATGAGCCTCGACTACGAGAAAAACGGCGCTTTGCATGAAAAGCTTATAGCGGACGTGCTGTCGCAATATCCGGACAAGGCGGCGAAGCGCCGCAACAAGCACCTCGGCGTTGCAACGGGCAAAGACGCGACCGACAAGGAGGACGACGTTCTTTCCGAATGCAGCGTCAAATCGAATATCAAATCCATTCCGGGCGTTATGACCATCCGCGGCTGCGCCTATGCCGGTTCCAAAGGTGTCGTGTGGGGGCCGATCAAGGATATGGTCCACATCTCCCATGGACCGGTTGGTTGCGGCCAATATTCCTGGTCGCAGCGTCGCAATTATTATGTCGGCACGACAGGGATCGACACCTTCGTGACGATGCAGTTCACCTCCGACTTCCAGGAAAGAGACATCGTTTTCGGCGGCGACAAGAGGTTGGACAAGATCATCGATGAGATCGAGGAATTATTCCCGCTGAACAAAGGCGTCAGCATCCAATCGGAATGCCCGATCGGTCTGATTGGCGATGACATCGAGGCTGTGTCGCGCAAGAAGGCGAAGGAACACGACAAGACGATCGTGCCGGTGCGCTGCGAGGGCTTCCGCGGCGTATCGCAATCACTTGGCCACCATATCGCCAACGATTCCATCCGTGACTGGGTTTTCGAGAAAACGGATGTCGAGTTCGAGGCGAGTCCTTACGACATCAACGTCGTCGGCGATTACAATATCGGCGGCGATGCGTGGGCCACGCGCATCCTCCTGGAGGAGATGGGGTTGCGCGTGGTCGGCAACTGGTCTGGAGACGCCACGCTTGCCGAAGTGGAGCGGGCGCCGAAGGCCAAGCTCAACCTCATCCACTGTTACCGGTCGATGAACTACATCTGTCGGCACATGGAGGAAAAGTACGGCATTCCATGGATGGAATACAATTTCTTTGGTCCGTCGCAGATCGAAGCCTCTTTGCGCAAGCTTGCCAAGCATTTCGGGCCGGAAATTGAGGAAAAGACCGAGAAAGTCATTGCCAAGTACCGGCCTTTGGTCGACGCCATCATCGCCAAATACCGACCACGCCTCCAAAGCAAGACCGTGATGCTCTACGTCGGCGGTTTGCGCCCTCGTCACGTGGTCACGGCCTACGAGGATCTCGGCATGGAGATCGTTGGCACCGGCTACGAGTTCGCCCACAACGACGACTATCAGCGCACCGGCCATTACGTGAAAAAAGGCACGCTCATCTACGACGACGCGACCGGTTATGAACTGGAAAAATTCATCGAGGGGATCCGCCCCGATCTCGTAGGCTCCGGTATCAAGGAAAAGTACCCGGTGCAGAAGATGGGCATTCCATTCCGCCAGATGCATTCGTGGGACTACTCCGGCCCGTATCATGGCTACGACGGCTTTGCCATCTTTGCCAAAGACATGGACCTCGCCATCAACAATCCAGTCTGGGATCTTTACGACGCCCCCTGGAAGAGAAAGGTCGCGCCGGCTGAGGCGGTTGCGGCCGAATGAGGGCCTGGCCTGTCTTGGAGCAGGGGCAGGCTAGGCTCTCGCCGCGGATTTGATCCTGACACCTCGAACATCTCGACGTCCTTTGCCGCCATTGGTGCGGCACGATGAAACGAAAGGCGATTACCATGCCGCAGTCGGCGGAAAAAATTCTCGACCACGCGCCTCTGTTCCGCGAGCCGGAATACAGGCGAATGCTTGCCGAAAAGAAGCTGAATTTCGAATGTCCGCACCCGGACCAGGTCGTTGCCGATCAAAGCGAGTTCACCAAGACCTGGGAGTACAGGGAGAAAAATCTTGCCCGCGAAGCCCTCGTAATAAATCCCGCCAAAGCCTGCCAGCCGCTCGGGGCCGTCTTTGCGGCTGCGGGCTTCGAGCGGACCATGTCCTTCGTCCACGGCAGCCAGGGCTGCGTTGCCTATTACCGGTCGCACCTTTCGCGACACTTCAAGGAGCCTTCGTCGGCGGTTTCGTCCTCGATGACTGAGGACGCGGCGGTATTTGGCGGACTGAAGAACATGGTCGACGGGCTCGCCAACACCTATGCGCTCTACGACCCGTCGATGATTGCCGTCTCGACCACCTGCATGGCGGAGGTTATCGGCGACGATTTGCACGGCTTTATCGAAAACGCCAAGAGCGAAGGCTCGGTCCCCTTAGACTTCGATGTTCCTTTCGCCCACACGCCCGCCTTCGTCGGCAGCCATGTCGATGGCTATGACGGCATGGTCAAGGGCATCCTGGAGCACTTCTGGAAGGGCAGGGAGCGCAAGGAACCGAACGGCACCATCAACATCATACCCGGGTTCGACGGCTTCTGCGTCGGCAACAACCGCGAGCTCAAGCGCCTGCTGAACCTCATGGGCGTATCGTATACCCTCATCCAGGACGCATCCGACCAGTTCGATACTCCCTCGGATGGCATGTATCGCATGTATGATGGCGGCACGACGATCGGAGACGTCAAGGAAGCTCTTGGCGCCGAAGCGACACTATCGCTGCAGCACTACAACACCCGCAAGACGCTGGAATATTGCAAGGAGTTCGGACAGCCGACGGCTTCCTTCCATTATCCCCTTGGCGTTAAAGCAACCGACGAATTGCTGGTGAAAATCTCGGAGATTTCCGGCAAGGAAATCCCTTCCGCGATCGGACTGGAGCGTGGGCGCCTCGTCGACGCCATGGCGGACAGCCAAGCCTGGCTGCACGGAAAGAAATACGCGATCTACGGCGATCCAGATTTTGTCTATGCGGTGGCCCGGTTCGTGATGGAAACCGGCGGCGAGCCCACACATTGCCTCGCGACCAACGGCACATCTGCGTGGGAAAGCGAAATGAAGGCATTGCTTGCATCCTCGCCGTTCGGAAAGGATGCCAAGGTCTGGGCGGGCAAGGACCTCTGGGCACTGCGATCACTGCTTTTCACCGAACCGGTGGACCTGTTGATCGGCAATTCCTATGGCAAATATCTGGAGCGCGACACCGGCACGCCGCTGATCCGGCTGACGTTTCCGATTTTCGACCGGCACCATCATCATCGCTTCCCGCTGATGGGCTACCAAGGCGGGCTGCGTGTCTTAACGACAATCCTCGACACGATATTCGACAAACTCGACCGCGAGACGAGCCAAACAGGTGTCACGGACTATTCCTATGACCTCACACGCTAACGGCAAACGCTCGGCTCCGCCGCCGAGTGTCTTGCAATCGACATCTAAGGCCGGCGCAAGCCGGTCGCTCGATGCCAGGATCCAGGACGTCTTCGAGGAACCCGCTTGCGAGATGAACCGCGGCAAAGATGCCAATGTCCGCAAGAAGGGTTGTTCCAAGCCGCTCACCCCCGGGGCGGCAGCCGGTGGCTGCGCGTTCGACGGCGCAAAGATCGTGCTGCAGCCGATCACCGACGTCGCGCATCTGATCCATGCTCCGCTCGCCTGCGAAGGCAATTCCTGGGATAACCGTGGTACGGCTTCGTCCGGCCCGATGCTCTGGCGCACGAGCTTCACCACCGATCTTACCGAACTCGACGTGGTGATGGGCCACGCCGAGCGGAAGCTTTTCAAAGCGATCCGCGAGATCAAGGAAACCTACGCGCCACCGGCGATCTTCGTCTATTCGACATGCGTTACGGCGCTAATCGGCGACGACATCGAAGCGGTCTGTAAGCGCGCTGCGGAAAAATTCGGCTTGCCGGTGGTGCCGATCAATGCGCCCGGCTTTTCCGGCTCCAAGAATCTTGGAAACAAGCTCGCCGGCGAGGCGCTGCTCGATCATGTCATCGGCACGGTGGAGCCCGATGATGCCGGCCCCTACGACATCAATATCCTCGGCGAATTCAATCTTTCCGGCGAGTTCTGGCTGGTAAAGCCGCTTCTTGATCGGCTTGGCATTCGCGTGCGCGCCTGCATCCCCGGTGACGCGCGTTATCGTGACATTGCCTCAGCGCATCGTGCCCGGGCAGCGATGATGGTGTGCTCGACCGCACTCATAAATCTTGCCCGCAAAATGGAGGAACTCTGGGACATTCCGTTCTTCGAAGGGTCCTTCTACGGCATTACCGACACGTCGCAATCGCTGCGGCAGATCGCTGAGCTGCTCGTCAGGAAGGGCGCCGATCCGGAGATTCTTGAGCGCACCGAGGCGCTGATCGCAGAGCAGGAGGCGATCGCCTGGAAAAAGCTCGCGGCATACCGGTCGCGGCTTCAAGGCAAGCGTGTGCTGCTTAATACCGGCGGTGTGAAGGCCTGGTCGATTGCCCACGCGCTGATGGAGATCGGCGTCGAAATCGTGGGCACCTCGACCAAGAAATCGACGGCCGAAGACAAGGAGCGCATCAAGGAAATTCTGAAGGAGGATCACCGCATGTTCGAGTCGATGGGATCGCGGGAGATGTACGACATTCTCGCAGAACACAAAGCCGACATCATGCTGTCTGGTGGGCGTACGCAATATGTCGCGCTGAAGGCAAAAACGCCCTGGCTTGATATCAACCAGGAGCGCCATCATCCCTATGCCGGCTATGAGGGCATGGTGGAGCTCGTTCGCCAGATCGATCTTGCTATCCACAACCCGATCTGGAGCGAGGTGCGGGAGCCGGCACCATGGGACGCCCAGCCCGCAATGAAGGAAGAACTGCAAAGCACGCAAAGCGAGAGCGAGACGTTCCCCGCCTCACAGATCTCGTCGGCGCCTCCGCCGGCGGCTTCCGCGGGTGGTGAGGAAAGCTGATGGCCTGCATTCTCCCGCAGACCAAGTCGGCGGCGGTCAATCCGCTGAAATCGTCGCAGCCCCTCGGTGCCGCTCTAGCCTATCTTGGCGTCGATGGTGCGATACCGCTGTTCCACGGCAGCCAAGGCTGCACCAGCTTCGCGCTGGTGCTCTTCGTGCGCCATTTCAAGGAAGCCATCCCCCTGCAGACAACGGCGATGGACGCAGTGGCGACGATCCTCGGCGGCGCCGGCAATTTGGAAGAGGCGCTCCTCAATATCAAAACACGCGCTAAACCGAAGCTGATCGGGATCTGCACGACGGCGCTGGTGGAAACCCGCGGCGAGAATTTCGAGGGCGATCTTGTCAATATCAAGCTGGAGCGTGCCGAAGAGCTAGCAGGTACCGAGGTCGTGCTAGCGAGCACACCCGATTTCGACGGTGCGATCGAGGAGGGTTGGGCAAAGGCAGTCACCTCCATGATCGAAGGCATTACGACCCCAGGCGGCCGGCCCCGCGATCTGAAGAAGATTGCGATCCTCCCCGGTTGGCACCTGACGGTCGCCGATATTGAGCTTCTGCGCGAAACGGTCGAAAGCTTTGGTCTGAAGCCGGTGATCCTGCCGGACGTCTCGGGCTCGCTCGACGGCACGGTTCCTGACGACCGTTGGGTGCCGACTACCTATGGCGGCACGAAGGTCGAGGAAATCCGCGAACTCGGCACCTGCTTCCAGGCGGTTGCGATTGGCGAGCATATGCGCACGGCCGCCGCGGCCCTGCAGGCGAAGACCGGCGTGCCTTACGTCCTCTTCGAGCAGCTTGTCGGGTTAAAGGCAATCGACCGTTTCATGACGATGCTGGCCATGATCGCCGGCAATCCGGTGCCGCCCGCTGTGCGGCGGCGCCGCGCACAATTGCAGGACGCACTCCTCGACGGCCATTTTTATTTCGGCGGCAAACGTATCGCGATTGCCGCAGAGCCAGATCATCTTTTTCAACTTGCAACGTTCTTCAAGGGTATGGGCGCTGAAATAGTCGCCGCCGTTTCGACCACCGGCACAAGCTGCATTCTGCAGAAGGTGCCGGCCGACGCTGTGCAGGTCGGCGACCTTTCTGATCTCGAAACCATGGCGCGCCACGCTGGCGGTGATTTGATCGTGACCCATTCCCACGGCCGCCAGGCCGCCGAGCGGCTTGGCGTCCCGCTGATGAGGGTCGGCTTTCCGATCTTTGATCGGCTCGGCAGCCAGCATAAGAAAACCATTCTCTATGAGGGCGCGCGCAACTTCCTGTTCGAGGCCGCCAACATTTTTCAGTCGAACTGCCGCCGGCCGAGCCCCGAAGCGCTCAATCCCTTGCAAGACATGGAGGCAAAAAATGACGGCCGTCAGACGTCTTTCACTCGTCACTGAGGAGGGGCCAGCCCCTGCGCCAGAGTGCCCGAAGGGAGTTCTGCGCGTTGCCATCGCGACACAGGACCTGAAGAGGCTGAACGCACATTTCGGGTCTGCCAAGCTTTTTGCAGTCTATGACGTCACCCCAACCGGTTGGGAGATCGTCGAAGCCGTCGATTTTGGTGAAGCAACTGACGAAAGCGGCAAGCACACGAACGACGGCGGCACCGATCGCATCGCGATGAGGGTCGAGGCGTTGAAGGGATGTCATCTGCTGTTCTGCCTGGCGATCGGCGGGCCCTCCGCCGCGAAGGTCGTCTCGGCAAAAATCCATCCGATCAAGGTGCCGGAGCCATCGTCCATCGAAGAGGTACTGATGCGCACCCAGACCATGCTGAAAACTGCCCCGCCGCCATGGCTGCGCAAGGTGCTTGCAGACGCCGGCATGGGTCTCGCCAAGCCGTTCTTCGACGACGAAGATTAAAGGAGGTCGGCGATGACTTCGCCCAGCAACCTTGCGAACACACTCGCAGATGATGATCGCGACGCAATGGCAACCCCGTTCATGAAGCGCCTGGTTCGCTTGGTCAGGGCGCAGGATACTCATGGGTCGTGGGACGGAAAATCGGACACTGACCTGCTTGCCGATTTCATTGTGACGAAGGAGCAGCGCCGGCAAATGCCGATCATCGGCGACCCCGATCCGGACGTGATTTGGAGGCTTCAAATCTTTTACACCTGCGTTGGGCTTGAAATCGAAGGGCACTCAGGCCTCGTCGCCTCCTCGATCGTGACGATGAATCCCGAGGGCTTCGGGCGAGTGGTTCTCACGACAGGGCGTTTGGTCGTTTTGTCGAAGACGCTCAGAGACGTCCATCGGTTCGGCTTTGAGACGCTTCGCAAACTCACCGAGGCCGGCACGAAATTGGTCGATGATGCTGTCATCGCCATAAAAGCCTACCCCGATGTGGCGCGGGCGCCGTGAATTCGGGTTTTTGAGGAAAGAGATAAATGTCAGACATTGTGCAGCAGCTTCAAAAGGTCCGTAAACTGCAGTCACGAGCGACAACCGCGAAAATGGAGTTGCACGATCTTGCCGAGGACCTGCCGGTCAACTGGCCCAAGATCAAGACGATCGCAGCAAAGACGTTCGACGCATTCGCGGAGTTGAATGCGGCAAAGAACGAGCTTGCCGCCTTGGAGGATTCGCGATGACGGGGACCTTCGTTACCCGTGATGGATCCACCTGGTTGCCGGAGTATCTGACCGCTATCGATGGCAAAACTTGCATCGGCTGCGGCCGCTGCTTCAAGGTCTGCTCGCGCGATGTCATGCACCTTTACGGCGCAAGTGAAGCGGGTGAAATCCTCGGCATCTGCGATGACGAAGACGACGACTTCGATGGCGAACTCAATCGTATGATCATGGTCGTGGACGAAGCAGGGCGATGTATCGGCTGCGGCGCCTGCGCCCGCGTCTGCCCGAAGAACTGTCAGATTCATATACCGGCTGACAAGCTCGCTTCATGTGCTGGCGTATAAACGCGGGAGAACGACTGTGCCTTTTGCAATTTTCTGTCGCCTCCTGCAACCAGTCATGTGCTTCAGCCTTCTAGGCGCTTACTTCGTTTCACATTCAATCCGCAGAGCAATGGTCACGACGGTGGATATTTGGCTCCTTCTTCAGGTGGCCTATTTCGCAAGCGTGCTTTTTTTGATCTGGCGCGCCAGTTGCGCTTTAAAGAGGAGCCAGCGGGTCTTGCGTTTCGATGATCTCGAGGAAATGCGTTACCGGCCAGAGCATTGCGAAAAGAAAGACTGAACTACCCCGTTGTCTTCCAGCTCGGCTCGATGGTGGGTTTGTTGCCCTTGAGGGCCGGGAACAGATCAGTTGCGAGCCTCGGGCTGCCTGGAAGACATTGATCATCGAGCATAACGTTGTTGGAACAACTACACGACGTGTCCGTCGGCAATGGCTTCCACGGTGTAGCAACCTAAGGAGTTTATTGCTGTTCGGTTCCCATTGAAGGGTGCTGTGGCAAACGCAGCGACCGGCCTGTGGGTTGCGCCGCCTCGACGACGAACGAAGGCCGATGAAGCAATGGGATCTAATCAAACGCCGAGGATTGTTGCCGGGCTTGCCCGCCCACGCGTCGTGAACACGTCTATTTCAGGCGCAAATCACTGGAGAGAACATGCTGCAAAACTTCGAACGATATCCCCTTACCTTCGGCCCTACGCCTATCGAAAAGCTTGACCGACTTAGCGAGTATCTAGGGGGCAAGGTGGAGATCTATGCCAAGCGCGAGGACTGCAACTCGGGGCTGGCGTTCGGCGGCAACAAGCTCCGCAAACTCGAGTACATCATCCCGGACGCGATCGCGTCAAATGCCGACACGCTTGTTTCCATTGGTGGCGTGCAGTCCAACCATACACGCATGGTCGCCGCAGTAGCCGCCAAGATCGGCATGAAATGCCTTCTGGTGCAAGAGGATTGGGTACCATATGAGAACGCTGTTTACGATCAGGTTGGGAATATCCTCTTAAGCCGGATCATGGGAGCGGAGGTGCGACTGGTTGATGACGGCTTCAATATCGGCATCCGCAGCAGTTGGGAAAGGGCGCTCGACGACGTCAAGCAAATGGGCGGCAGACCCTACGCGATCCCAGCCGGTGCGTCTGTCCATAAATATGGCGGCTTGGGTTATGTGAGTTTTGCCGAGGAAGTGCGCGCGCAGGAAAAACAGCTTGGTTTTGCCTTTGACTATATCGTGGTTTGCACTGTGACGGGTTCGACGCAAGCCGGCATGGTCGTTGGTTTCGCCAAGGATGGACGACAGCGCAATGTGATCGGTATCGATGCTTCGGCAACCCCTCTCCAAGCCCAGTCGCAGGTGCTTAACATTGCCCGGCAAACTGCGAAGTTCGTCGAACTCGGAAGAGAAATCGCCAATGATGATGTGGTATTGCTCGCGGACTATGCGCACCCCCGTTATGGCATTCCTTCCGAGGAAACAAACGAGGCCATTCGCCTTTGCGCGCGGCTGGAAGGCATAATCACTGATCCCGTCTACGAGGGGAAATCGATGCAAGGGATGATAGATCTCATCAGCAAGGGCTTCTTTCCGAAAGGATCAAGGCTCCTATTCGCGCATCTCGGCGGCGTGCCGGCAATCAATGCTTACAGCGACACGTTTCGCAACGGCTGATCCAAAGGAAGAGCCTCCATAGATGCCCTGGACTTTGAAGGTTCCACGGATGCGCCAATAAGCAATAGTACTGCGGGCGACGGCCCTTCTTGCCAATCTCAGCAATATGAAGATGGGCTAACATCAGCAACAATGGAATACCGCTGGCAACTAAAAAATCCTCCGCCTGAAAAAGCTGAATATCAAGCGCTGTTGAATTTGACTGATTAAGACGCCGCCAAATTGGCGCCGCTTACACGGCCAGCTTCACGCCGATCCCGCAATTACGAATCCGGTTTTTCGGAAAGCGCGTAGCCGACAGTTCTTACAGTCCGTATCAGATCGCGGTCGCTATCCCTATTTAGTGCCGCGCGCAAGTTGCCGATGTGAACATCGATGGTGCGAGGCCCGATATGAACGGCATGGGGCCAAGCTGCATTCTTTAGTTCATCTCGCGAGTAGGCCCGGTATGGGTTCCTCATAAAGTGCTCCAGCAGGCGGAACTGGGTTGGAGCTACATGAATCGTCCGGCCGTTTCGGCGCACACGATGCGTGGCCACATCCAATTCAATGTCCTGAAAGGCAAGCAGTTCGTGATGCCTGGGAATGGAACTCCGACACGAGCCGTCCAAGATTCTGCCGATGCTCGTCAGCGCTATCTCTCGCGATCGGCTAACATGCTCATTGTCATCGAAAGTGACCGTGTCTCCTTGAGTTACTTCATCAGCAACCGCCGCAATCGCAATGATCGACATTGACCGCGCCCGGCGAGAAAGACGCAGGCGAATACAGAGCGTCTGCTTCTCAACGTCAGGGAAATGCGTCCTAAGAAACACCACATCTGGCGTCGCCTCTTGGAAGTGTTTGGCGAGGACGTTCCCATGGCTGGTATTGAGGTGCTTACATGCGCATTCCAAGAACTGACCAGAGCAATCTTCTGGTGCAGTGATCAGCACCGCCGCTGAGTGGAAATCCCGATTAGTCTCGTTCTCCGCCATCGCGTGCATCCTTCAATGAAAGTTCGACCGACCTTCAAATTCTTTCGCCAACAAAGTTTTGCACTTATCTCCAAAACCCAGTTTGTTGAACTGCGGCTCGCGCCGAAGCTTTCCATTGCGGCACCTCGGCGAATGGGCTTGATCCGGAGGGAGTTCACTCCTCAGTCGGCAATTTTGCGGATAACCATGCACACATCGTGCCAATGAAAAGATCGTTTTGAAACAGTGCCATGCCTCTAATCTAGAGCGCACATGTTGAAACTCGGACTTGGGCGCTTTGCCACTAAAGCAAAGATACTTCAGCGGATCTGTAGCCAGCGCGCCCTTGCATTAACACGCGTTTCGGTTCGTGAAGAAATGTATCTGTCAGCGGCAGAAAGAACACCGCATACTCTTGACGCGGACCATCTGTTCGACCCTCTGATCTTGATGCTTTCGCCGTCGCCGATGGCTGCGAACAGCGTTTGGACATGCGCCTGGAGGAGGCGCTGATCCACCAGCTAGTCAACTATCTGATTAGGGAGTGGACCAAGTACGTTTCGGGGTTAGTCTCAGCTTATGTGCACGATCCGAGGGCACTGCTAATGGAGACATGTGCGATTGTTATCGCAAGCCCCCGACATACTATGTTAACTGGCAAAGAGCGCTTCCCAGCGCGCGCAGTTATGGTCGGCGGCACGTCCGTTCTGCAACATCTATTATCTCAATTGGCACGCGTTGGCGTGCAAAAGACGATTATCCTTGGACTAGGAGGCATGGGCGAGGTCGACCATCGTTTCTGTCACGAGCTGTACGGTATGGAGCTCCGCGTACGCCCACAGCGCACGCCATATCCCGGGCGTCTTATTGATGTGACAGCGGCAGAGGAAGTCGCTGATGTCGATGGAGTAGTTTTGATATTTACCGCGGAAATGGTGATCAATTTAACTGTGCTGGAGCGCTTGGTACGGTCATCATATCGCAACATTGTCGTTGTGAGCCAGTCACTCGGCAAACGATCGCTACGAGTGCTGACGGGCAAAGCGCAACGCCTTACAGCAATTGTACCCGAAGGCTCCGACAGCTATAAAAGTGCGTCTGCAGATTTGAGCCTCGTCGGCATTTATAAATTTGATGCGGCGTTAGTTCGGAGGATTGCGCGGAGGCGGAAACGTCGCTCGCATGACGATCCGGAGTTCTTTGAAGCAGCATTTGGTTTTCACGGTCATCCAATCTATGTCATGTGTGCCGAACCCGGCGAAATACGATGAACAACGACATCCATGCAGCAAGATTTTGAGTGCCGCAACTGAAGAATCTGGCCGCAACCCTGTTCCTTCGGCGCACGCAATCTTTGAGGCCCCAGATGCGTTCCCTGTTGTCAAAATGCAAAGCTTGGTTCCTGACGCCAAATTGCGCGTATGCCAACCAGCGAGTCGCTCTCTTCTTTCTTCGAGCCCTTTCATACATACGTCACGGCGTAAGTGACTCATAAGAGTCGGATTCGAAAAGCGTTCAACGATATCCATACCTTGCTAGCCGTCTGGTGATGAGACGAATGTGGGCGATCATGATCCACGCTTCGGCTGATGCGATGGAGCGTTCGACGTCTTTGGCCAATCTGCGGCATCTGCCAAGCCAGGCGAAGGTCCGTTCGACCACCCATCGACGCGGCAGAACCTCGAAGCCTTTCGCCTTGTCTGAGCGCTTGATGATCTCGATCGTCCAGCGCCCGATCTTTTTCAGTCGCCGCTTCAACTTATCGCCCGCATAGCCACCATCGGCGAAGACATGCAGTAACCATGGCCACCTGTGGCGGATGGATTTCRGGAGATCGGGAGCACCGTCGCGATCCTGGATGTCGGCGCTGTGCACCATGAGASCGACCATCAGGCCGAGCGTATCGACGATGATATGGCGCTTGCGGCCTTTGGTCTTCTTGCCCGCGTCATAGCCCCGGATGCCGCCGCTTTCGGTGGTTTTGACGCTCTGGCTATCGATCACACCGGCCGTCGGGCTTGCCTCCTTGCCCTCCAACTCGCGCGTTTCCATCACGAGACGATGGTTGATGCGTGGCCAAAGTCCCAACGCTCTCCATTCATAGAAATAGCGCTGGACGGTCGAGCAGGGTGGAAAATCCTTCGGCAGCATCCGCCATTGGCAACCAGTTGTGGCGATGTAAAGCAGGGCATTCACCACCTCTCGCAAATCCGTGGTCCGCGGGCGGCCCAAGCGGCGCGGCATTGGCAGGAAAGGCTGAACCAGACCCCATTCCCGATCCGTCATATCGCTTGCGTAGCGTGCCGTTCGCCGGGCATATTGCCGACGGGTGATTTTGGTCCAGGCCATCGTGTTCTCCATCGAATCTCGCAAATCCGAAGGAATCATAACCTGTTGAAATCACCCACCTCTTTTTGAGGCAGCCTCTAAGAGAACTATTGTCAGGTTTGTCCAACCCAGGGTCGCGACGTACTCGGCTGATTATGCTGCATTTCGCATGCAGTTAAGAAAATTTGGTAGAGGCTCTGTGGGTTCTTTCAAATTGGCACGACTCTTGAACTACGGACAGCAATTCCGACCCCTCGGAAAAAACGAGAGGAAAGCAGGATGTCAGCTCTTCCACAGCCCGCTTCCAAAGCTTTAGCGATAACGTTCGCCGGTGGCCGCTCACGGCCAGCGACTTCATCTGGCGACAGCATGGCGTGCCATTATTTGCCCGAGAGACAGCATCGATTGTCTCGGGACGGTTGCGGTTCCACTCAAATCAATAAACAGACTGGCCGAGTTACCGATCTGAATTCCTCGGACCTCTCGCCACCTTCTCAAGCTTTAAATCGAGGGGAACTTGCGGCCGAGTTCGGCCGATTTCTTGACCAGACACATACCGTCGCTCGGTCTAAACAGTTATTTGAGCACTTATCAGCTTTTGCTCTGAATCTTGGCTGCACGTGGATAGCCTACGGTCCTCTTACAACCGAGCGCAAGGTTTTACAGCCGGTTCGACGCCCTTCTTTTGAGATCCTGAACTATCCTGATGAATGGCAGAAGCGATGTCTCGAAATGGGTTATGATCGGAAAGCTCCTATTATCAAGGAAAGTCGAATGCGATCAGGCCCTATTCAATGGAGGGAGGCATACGTTAGCTCGAGCACAACTCCAAACGAACGGCGCATCTTCGACGAGGCTGCAAGCTTTGGCGTAAGGTCAGGCATTACCATTCCATTGCGCAGCGCGGCTGGAAGTTTCGCCATCATGAGCTTTGCCCAGCAGATTGAGCGTGAATTCCACCACAGGGCAATCGCCTACTTACAACTAGCGGCGATACATTTCCATCTGAGACTTGCTAATGTCGGGAGTTCGAATGTCATGGAGAAAGTGCCTGAGCTCTCGCAAAGGGAGAAAGAATGTATTCTCTGGGTAGCACGGGGAAAGTCGTCATGGGACATTGGAATTATTATGAGTATATCTGAAAATACTGTTAATTTTCACATTAAAAACGTCATGAGAAAATTAGACGCTGCGAGTAGAACCGTCGCGGCTATTAAGGCGTTAAATTTCGGATTTATCGAGTTGTAGGAGGCGATGTTCGTTCGTCGCTAAGTGATAGTGCCGCCACTGCCGCAGGCCTGTTTTCCTGCGACGAACAATAGGCAAGTAGGAACACTATCATTCTAGGTAGGAGCACAGTTGGCAATGGCCGTATAGAGTTGCGGAAACTTTCAAAATGGAGCCCGCTTTCGGAGCATTGCTAAGATCTCGCGGTAATTGGCGAGGGGTACAGGCGCTGGTGGGTCATGGCATCTGGTTGAGGAAATAATCGTGAGTAATGACAGCATTTCCAATTCCCTATTTGCCTTTGAAAACCATGAATCGAACGTGCGATCCTATTCCCGATCATTCCCCGTGGTGTTCACGAAAGCGGCAGGAGCCATCCTCGAAGACGAAAATGGTTGTGCGTTCATTGATTTTCTTTCCGGCGCGAGTGCCCTTAACTACGGTCACAATGATCCGCACATCCTAAGTGCTGCCGTGGAATACCTGCATTCAAATGGAGTTATTCATGGGTTAGACATGGCTACGCCGGCGAAAAGAGAGTTTATGGAGCTTTTTGACGACCTGATTTTGCGCCCGTGCGGTCTCTCATACAAATTTCAGTTTGTCGGTCCCACTGGCGCCAATGCCGTCGAGGCAGCTTTGAAACTTGCACGCAAGGTCACTGGACGTCATAGCGTCGTTTCATTCACCAACGGTTATCATGGGGTGAGCCTGGGCGCGCTTGCTGTAACTGGTAATCGATACTTCCGAAATGCGGCAGGTCTTCCTCCTTCCGGCGCGGTCTTCATGCCTTACGACGGTTATTGGGGGCCTGATCAGGATACTACGGAATATCTGGACAAAGTGCTTGCGGATGGTAGCAGTGGCGTCGATTTGCCTGCAGCTGTTATTCTCGAAACCGTTCAGGGTGAGGGCGGCATCAATCCTGCGAGCAGAAACTGGTTGCAGTCGCTAGAGCGGCTTTGCAGGAAGAACGAGATCCTCCTGATTATTGATGACATTCAAGCGGGCTGCGGACGAACTGGCGATTTTTTCAGCTTTGAGTTTGCGGACATTTCTCCAGACATCGTTCTCTTGTCTAAGTCTCTCAGCGGTTGTGGGCTGCCGCTGTCGCTCCTGCTGCTCAAACCCGAATTTGACGTATGGCAACCAGGCGAACACAGTGGAACCTTTAGGGGCAACAATCTCGCACTCGTGACAGCGACTGCTGCTTTGCGAAAATACTGGACAAATGAAAAGCTATCTAAAGGAGTTGTCGAAACAGGATGCATTCTAAGAGAGCGCCTTCAGGAAGTCGCCCAAAGCAACCGAAATTCCAACATTACCGTACGTGGAAGGGGCATGATGGTGGGGCTCGACTGCAGTACGGGCAAATTGGCGGGGGAAATCGTACGGAAAGCCTTTGAAGACGGGCTTGTAGTAGAGCGATGTGGCGCTGAAGATCAGGTTATTAAGCTTCTTCCTCCATTGACAATTGAACGGCAGATCTTGCAGCGTGGCTTGGACATTCTGGAGAAGTCCGTCCACTCAAGCGTATAAAGCTACGCTTGCCTCTTGGAGGCATGGCAGAGCCAAAGCAATGGGGGGAGGGCATTTATCGTAGTTTTGGGCACCGCGGCTCGCACGAACCGGTTCATTCTCCGATCGTGCGGCCGGACGGGCGTCTTCGTTGGCGCCACTCGTAATGGGTTGCCGCTATTTAAAAAGTACGACCCTTAAGCTTGTTGGGTACTGCGGTTGATTTGTCGGATTCATGACACGGAGTTCGGCCCTGCGCGTTGCCCCATCCTCACCTAAATAGTTGAACAGTGGTAAGCGGTTAGCCGACGGCGTCTGGTTTGAAGTTCCATGGCATGAGCAGCTCAATATCAGCGGCTGGCCAGCGATTTGCGATGCGGGTGAGCGTTTGAGATAGCCAGGCAAGCGGATCGACGTTGTTCATTTTTGCCGTCTGCAGAAGTGTGGCGATCGTCGCCCATGTCTCTCCGCCGCCCTCGCTGCCGGCAAAGAGACTATTCTTCCTCGTAATGGTTTGGGGCCGGATGGCACGCTCGACTATGTTGGAGTCGATTTCGACGCGGCCGTCCGTCAAGAAGTGCTCCAGCGCCTCCCGGCGTGTCAGGCCGTAGCGTATCGC